>CAOQRA010000004.1:0-7825 GCA_948512295.1 uncultured Eubacteriales bacterium | reverse complement strand
ATCAAAAAAAGTAAATAAAATTCAATAATTTTTTAAAACCCTTGGCTTTATAGCTTGAACTTGATTAATTACTAGCATTTTTAATGAAATTAAATTAATTTCTGTTTCATTTAGGAAGTGCATATACTGAAGTTTATTTACCTTATAACAAAAATATTTTATAAAATAGAAAGTTACAAAAGACGATTTATCAAAATTATATGAAAGTTAATAAAAAATAAAATGCGATGTTTAGCATTCTATTTTTTAACTTCAATCATATAGCCAGTTGGCACATCCTCAATTTTAACTTTATCAGAAATCTCAACGCCGGCAATAACATAAACCTCATTCTCGTCCGCAAGCACTGGGATTAATCCTCTTTGTCTAAGCGGTATTTTTTTATCTATAAAGAAACTTTTTAATTTTTTAGTTCCGCCGCCGAATTTTGTAAACACATCCCCCTCTTGTCTAAAACGCCATTTTGCAGACTTTGGCACTTTGCGATAATCAATGAAAAGCTTACCTTCTTCCGGAGTAAAAGATTTTACTCTTTTAACAATAACACTACCAAATCCTGGCACATTAAATTCGCCACATTTAAATGGTTCATCAAGGCTAAATTCTTCCTTTTGTCTGTTGGAAATTGTAATATAGTCATACTCTTTAAAGACAATTGTTTCAAATGGAAGATATATACGAGAACCGTTTTCTCCGCTGCAAGCAAGTTGCTTGATGGCGTCTATATGGCGTTTTTCAATGTCATGAGTTACACCAATACCTTTCAAAGCCTTGAATATAACGCGGGAAACTAGAGCGTTAGCATAAAGGAAATAACTGGTAGGAATTCTTACCATTTTATTTTCAAATATCATGGCATCTGTCCAAAGCTGGCTTTGAATATACTCATCGTCATCTTTGATTGCTTGTCCAAAGTTAGCGATTGCGGAAACGGCATTTGGATATTTTTTTTGAACTTCTTTTAATAACACATGCCTTATATAGTTTCTTGTGTAAGAAGTATCAGAGTTTGTATAATCATCCACATAATCCAGTTGATTTTCTGACAGATATTCTAATATCTCTTGCTTAGTAGTAGAAAGCAATGGTCTAATGAAAATATTATCTCGTATTGCCTCCATACCTTTAGCTCCTGCCACACCAGCACCACGGAAAATATGCATAAGTATTGTTTCCGCTTGATCGAGTTGATGGTGCGCTAGCGCTATTTTATCTACAACTCCTTTACGAATAAGCGCATTAAAAACGCCATATCTCCCCTCTCTTGCAGCGGTTTCCACACTCAAGCCTTTATCTTTAGCAAGCTTAGGAGCGTCAATTCTAAATTTATAAAAACGCACGCCCAACTCTTTAGCTTTTTCTTTTACGAAATCAGCATCTTGGTAGCTGTTTTCTCTGATTCCATGGTCTACATGGATGGCAACCACCTCAATGTCATAGTTTTGTGCTACAGATGCAAGATAATGAAGAAGCGCCATTGAATCGCTTCCACCGCTTACTCCTACACCAATAATATCGCCTCTTTTAATCAGTTTATTTTGTTTAATAAATTCGTCAACCGTGTTCATTTTTATCCTCTAGGAAAAGATTATACTCAAAAATTGTATCAAGTGCAAGAGGTAAAACGCATATTAGCAAAACTTTTAACAAAAATGTGAAGATTTTTTGCGAAAAACGTTGAATTATGGATAATTTCCGCAATTTTTGAGTACCAAGATAATTTATGTTTAATATAGATTAAACTTAAACATATAATAAATACCTAAAAAAGAGGTGAAAAAATGATTGGCGAAAGAATTAAAACGTTAAGAAAAGAAAACAATCTATCTCAAGAAATTCTAGCACAAAAAATTAATTCAAATCAAAAACAAATCAGCAAATGGGAAACTGGCAATATTGAACCTAATATCGATGCCTTGACTAGACTTGCTGATTATTTTGAAGTAAGCGTTGATTATTTGATTGGCAGAACTGATTGCTAAAACCAATTGCGAAACTGAATTTTTTGTGATATAATATTGCCATGCGAGTTATAAACCTTTCCTCTGGAAGTGACGGAAACTTAACATATATTGAAAACGACGGTACTAGGGTTTTGCTAGACGCTGGGCTTTCTTGCAAGGAAATATGCAATAGGCTTAACCTTATTGGTGTAAAGCCTGATGATATCGACGCTGTTTTTTTGACGCATGAACACGTTGACCATGTCAAAGGAGTGGACAACTTTTCATGTAAGTTTGACGTACCGGTATACGCACATGAAAAAGTTTGGTTTAGTTTTGATTTTAAAGCGCAAAAGATTTCTTGTAAAAACCGCATAGCAGTAAACTCTGATTTCACGTTTAAAAATTTACATATCAATCCAATTGAAGTACCTCATGATGTACCATGTTTTGGCTATAGCTTTGAAAATAATAGTAAAAAAATAAGTATTTTGACAGATTTAGGACATACTAATGACAGAATACTTTCAAGTATTGCTAGTAGTCAGCTTGTATATTTAGAGGCAAATTACGACAAAAATATGCTTTTGCGAAATACAAAATACCCACTTTCGCTGAAAAAGAGAATAGATGGCCCCAATGGCCACCTTTCAAATACAGCAAGCGAGGAAGCGATAGATTTTTTAGTACGCACTGGCACAAGACAAATTATTCTATCTCACATGAGCAAAGAAAATAACTCGCCCGACCTTGCATATAATTTTATGAAAGACACTCTCGCCCAGCAAGGAATTATTGAGGGGCAAGATGTAAAAATAGATGTCGCAACTACAAAGCCAAGAGTGTTTTTCCGGATAAAATAAAAGCTGACTGATTTTTCTGGAGGATTTATGAGAAAAAATATGTTGGCTTTTTTATTGCTTTCACCGCTGTTATTAACAGGTTGCACCACGTCAAACAATGCCATATTAGATGACAGCGTTGATATGAGCGTTCGCGAAATCAATATGACAAACACTTCACAGCTTGAAATGCTGGATAAGGCAAGAAGCGCTGTCGTGGGAATATCAGTTGATTTGTATAATGGATACGCAATTGGAAGCGGCTTTGCCATCAAAAATGGTGGCTATATTGTGACAAACAACCATGTAATCGAAGACGGAAATAACATCACGCTGTATTTTGCTGATAAGTCCACCGGCTCAGCAAAAGTACTATGGGCGGATGCCGGACTCGACCTTGCCATATTAAAGTCTTCACGTGAAATTCCTTTTCTTCCCGCTGGAACTAGCAAAACTTTGCAAATAGGCGAAGATGTTTTTGCACTCGGCACTCCTTTGACTTTGCAATTTAAACACACTGTTACAAAAGGTATTGTCAGTGCACTTGGGCGAACTTTGGAAGTGGACAGCGACCAAGGCAGTAAATTCTTACAGTCTTTAGTGCAGCATGATGCAAGCATTAATCCAGGAAACAGCGGCGGACCACTTATTACAAGTGAGGGAAAAGTTGTAGGCATCAATACCTTGAAAGCTTCAGAGGGCGAGGGCTTAGGCTTTGCAAGTCCAATAGAGGTCGCGGAAGCAATCCTAGATCGAATTATCGAAAATAATGACTACGAGCCGCCCTATTTAGGTGTGTTCGGCTTTGATAGCGATATTGCCCAAGTTTATGGCGAGGCAATTGGAAATGACGGCGTTTATGTTATCAGCACGCAAGGGCCAGCCAAAGCAGGCGGACTTGTCAAAGGTGATATAATAACTAAAATAGATGACGAAACTATACAAAGCATGCAAGATTTACGCAAAGCTATGTTTAAATACGACAGCGGAAATTTTATTAAAATAGAATATATAAGAAATAATCAAACAAAAGAAACCGAGGTGCAATTGACCTCAAAATAGTTAAAATTATACAATTTTTGCGTTTTCAGACCGATAAATCTGCGTTTCGGTCTGATTTTTTATGTTTTACCTCTTGAAATTTTTATTTATATGTGCTAGAATATATATGAAAAAGGAAGCTTATCTTAAAATAAGGGGGAATTTATGAATAATTTATTAAATAAAATCATTAAAGGTATAGCCAAAGGCGATAACGACGAACTTATTAGTATCGTAGTTGAAGGTTTAAAACATACGAATTTTGACACTAAATTGCTTTCAAACCAATGTGCAACTACCAAGCTTATGCTTGGCAGCAACCTATATGCTATGGCTGAAAGACTTGAGAAAAAAGGTTCTCAAATGGGCTCCGAATCTAAAAGCAATCGTAACCCTGAGCGCGATAAAGCAATTAAAAAATACCTTACAAGCAATCCTTTAACTGCATTATTTAGTAAAACAAGTCGTACAACTCAGCAGGTTGATGGACTTGTAAAGTATCTTCAAGATGATGCTTGTACTATAGAATCAAAAGATTCTTTGATTGCAATTCTGCAAGATGACCTTGTAAAAAACACTATGATAGCAGGAAATATGTCTTTACTTGCACCTGTTTATCTTCATCTTATCCAAATGAAACTAAATGCATCTCCAGAAGATACGAGCGAAATGCTTGAAATTGAAAAGAAATTTGAACCACTTATTATTTCTCTTATCGATATCAAAGCCTCCCCTCTCACTATGAAATCATCTAGCCTTCGTGATGAAGTACGTATGCTTGCTAAAGCATTAGACGAATCAAACAATGTAGAAGAAAGTAAAAGAGGAAAAAGCGTAGACGCCTTTTTACATGATGCAAATGTAAATTCTCAAGTAGCTTTAATTTCTAATCAACAAGAACAATGGCACACAGGAATTGGCAGAGGCAGTGAAAAACCAATGCGTTATGTGGCTGAAAATGGCGAAACTTATAGACTTTTCCACACCGATGCAGAGAAAACTCAATTCCTTAAAGACGAAACTCTTTTAACCTCACTTGCTCGAGCAATTGATTCAGACGATAAAAAATATAACAGCAATCTATTCACCCTTATTCGTAGAATTCAAGGAAATCCAACTGAGGACGGCGAATTAAATACAAGATTTGCAGATCCTGCCAAACTTGCCCAAACTTATATTAAAACACTTTTGCTTGCAAGCGTTGTAAAAGAGTGCCGACTTTCAGATGAGGCCATCTTTGCCATTTGCGATCCACTCGTTGAAATTTTAAAAGGCATGAAAACAGATCGCATTAACGAGATACTTGAAGATGCCAAGAAAGACATTAAAACTCTTTGCGAAGAAGAAAGTTACGCACTTTCTCCAGAAGCAGAAACTCTTCTTAAACCAAATGCAAAAGTTTCTAAATCTTCTTCAGTAAAATCTGGAATCCCAGCTGCTTTGTCATCTGCCGCTGCAAGTGCAAACGCCAATGAGAAAGAAACTGTAAAACAAACTCAAAAATTAATTATAGAGTCTATAATCGGCACTATTGAAACTCGTCTAGGTTTGAAAGAGTCAATCACTGACAAAAAACGTAAAGAATTAAAATTAAATGATTCTATATTTTCAAAAATTAAGGATTTCAACTTAAAAGATCTTAAAAAACTTGCTCGCTCTGAAAAAGAAAGAGCAGTGATAGCTCAAGATATCATAGATGAATTAGGGTTAAAAGCCGACATGTTTGTAACTGCTAAAACAACTTCAAAATCTTTTAAAACTGAAACCTCATATGACATAATGGTTGATGCAATCAAACTTGAACTTAATGAAACCAATCCTAGGCCAAATGTTACAAAAATGATTGATGACAAAATTAAACTACTTAACCTTGACCTTGATGCTTTAGCGAAAGATGAAGAAGCTTTCACAATCGCTGCAAAATCTATTGCTGAAGAAATTAGTGAAGAACTTAAAAATGCAGAAACTAAACCTGTAAAAGCAACTGACGATAAGAAACCTATAAAAAAAGGCAAAAATGCAGAAAAGTCTACAGAAACTGAAACGCTTAAAAAAGATTACGATAATAACGAAGTAGAGTTACTCCCAGAAGGACTGGTTTTTGATGGTAAGGCTGACGACGATGAAAATGATCAAAACTAAAGCTCAAATAATTTTAGATGAAATTGACCAAAAAAAAGATAGATGATTATTGCGACCATTTCAAGTGCAGTAAAAAAGTTTAAGAATAAAAAACACCAGAAATTCTGGTGTTTTTTAATTCTTTAAGGCTTCAAGTTCTGTTTGAATGTCAAGTCGAGGAAATAGGATTGGAAGCGGAGGCAATGATTGACCATTTTCCAACAAATAGAATTTATCAATTTGTGAAAAGTTGACATGTTCAATACTCATGCATTCCAGCACTTTTTGTGAGCAGTCTGGCAAGAAAGGCTGCAAAAGCGTAGCGCCAATTCGAATGGTTTCCACCAAGTTTCTCATAACGTTTGCAAGCGTTTGCTGTTTTCCCTCGTCTTTGGCTATTGCCCAAGGCTCTGTTTGCTCAATATATTTATTTGCTTGCGAAAAGATATTAAATATGCATTTTAGCGAATTTGAAACATCAAAATCCGACATATATTTAAATACTTTATCAGTTTCCTCTTTAACTACAACTTTAAGCTGTTCACTTGATGGCAGGTTATCCTCTTTAACCTCGGGAATGACTGAGCCAAAATATTTTTTAAGCATTGACAGCGTTCGTGAAACAAGGTTGCCAAAATTGTTTACAAGATCGCTATTAAATCTATTGAGTAAAATCTCATTAGTGTAATTGCCGTCAGAGCCAAATGGAATTTCACGAAGCAAAATATATCTTATGGCATCTGCGCTGTAGCGCGGCACAAGCACGCGAGGATCTATGCAGTCCTTTGCCCCACTATCCTTGCTTTTAGAGAGTTTGTCGCCTCCGAATAAAAGCCAGCCATGCCCAAAAACTCTTTGCGGTAGCGGCAAATCTAAAGCCATTAATATCGCTGGCCAAATAATTGCATGAAATCTTACAATTTCTTTTCCTATAATATGCACATTAGCAGGCCAAAAACGTTTTAATTCGCTTTGCTCATTACAAAAATATCCAAGTGCTGTGATGTAGTTTGGAAGTGCATCAATCCATACATAAACTGTATGCTTGGGATCAAAGTCAACTGGCACGCCCCATTTCACTGAAGTTCGTGAAACGCATAGGTCATCTAAGCCCGGTTTTAAAAAGTTGTTTACCATTTCATTGACGCGTGATTCTGGTTGCAAAAATTGAGGATTAGTTTTATACAATTGTAGCAACTTATCAGTAAAGGCTGACAATTTAAAAAAGTATGCCTCTTCCGTCTGAACTTTAACTTCACGTCCGCAATCTGGACATTTGCCATCTACAAGCTGACTTTCCGTCCAAAATGACTCACAAGGAGTGCAGTAAAGGCCTTTGTATTCACCTTTGTATATAAAGCCTTTTTGATAAAGTGTTTTAAATATATTTTGCACGCCGAAAACATGATAGTCATCTGTAGTACGAATAAATTTATCATAAGAAATATTTAAAAGTTGCCACAAGGTTTTAGTATCTTCTACAATCTCATTGAGATAACTCATTTCCGTTTTGCCCAGCTTTGCTGCTGCTTCACTAACCTTTTGACCATGCTCATCTGTGCCTGTCAAAAAGAAGACATCTTTCCCTTGATTTCGATTAAATCTTGCCACTGCGTCACAAATTACTGTAGTATAGCAATTTCCCAAATGCAATTTATTACTTGGATAATAAATCGGAGTTGTTATATAAAATTTTTCACCCTTTTTAAAGTAGTCCATAGTATGCCCCCTTAATTTTAACATGTTAACACAAGCAAGTTAAAAATGTCAAGCATAACATAAAATTGCTAGAATTTAGTTTAACTTGCTTTATTTGCGTTAAAAATAATGTATGAATAAATATCTCTTATTTACAATAGGTCTTGTTTCCATGTTTGC
>CAOQRA010000003.1 GCA_948512295.1 uncultured Eubacteriales bacterium | reverse complement strand
GGGGCAGGCAAGCGGAAAATATGAGTTTCCTACTATAAAAAAGCAAGATATTGATATTGCTCAAATTAAATTTTTAAGTTATTTGGATGCGAAGAAAGATGCTCAAGAAAATTTAGATAAGACAATTCATTTTTTTACTTATGATTGGAAATTTGAAAAAGTCTATGAAAATGCAGAGGAAGAATTGCAAAAATTAAGTCAATATTTTGCCGTTTTATCTCCAGATTTTTCGCTTTTTACAAATATGCCTTTAGCACTACAAATAGAAAGTGTATTCAAAAATCGTTGGTGTGGTGCTTTTTGGCAAAGCAAAGGCTTAAAAGTTATACCTACGGTTTCTTGGGGGGATGAAAGAAGTTTTGATTTTTGTTTTGATGGGGTAGAAGAAGGTTCTATCGTAGCAGTCTGCACATATTATCGTGAAAATTGTGAAGAGGAATTTATGCTTGGCTATAATGAAATGCTTAAACGAATTAAACCGAGTATGGTTTTGTGTTATGATGAGCCATTTCCTGCTATGAAAGGTAATATCAAAGAATTTTTACCTACAACATATGAATGGACCAAAGATTTAAGCTGGAAAGACAAGTTGCAATTTAAGTGGGAAAAACATAATCGCAACGTATCTGGATTAAATCCTAAAGACTTCAAGTTTTTTGATTATGATGACCCCTATGTTAAAGACAAAATTGTCAAATGTTCAATATGTGGTTTGCCTGCGCTGCAAGACCAGTATGGCAATGGAGAGTGTAAAAATTGTGGCTGGAAATTTAGTAAAGATGAGGCTTTGTATGAAAAAAATTTGGGCATAAGTTATCCAATGCTCGTTACTCCAACAACTGCAAGGCTGCAATATAAAAAGGGTCTACCGTTTAAAGCGACTTTTCAAGAATTTGTTAATGGACTTTATTTTTATAGTGAGATGTTATTTAAATACAATGATGTGACTTATGAAGTTTTTTTTGGAAAAGAGCAGCAAATTATTTTCTGTTGTAAAGAATTTCAACAAGAATACAAAAATAGAGAAGATTTTGAAAATAAAGCAAATATAAATGGCAAACTTTTGAAAGAACTTTGGGATGATGTGACATTTGCGGGGTTTATGTACTGTGGATAAAAAAAATAACGGAAAAAGCCGTTATTTTTTAATTTATTAGTTTTTTAAACCTAGTCTTCTTGTTCATCATTTGGTTGTTCGTCTTGCTTTGCAAACTCAGGGTGTTGCTTCAAAAAGCGCTCTCTTTCCTTTGCTCTGCCGACCTTGTAATCTTCATCAAACTTTTCTTGAGAATAAAGATGGTGATAACATAAATCTTCAATGTCAACTGCACCTCTATTATGAATTGCATTGAGCTCATTAAGCTTAACTAATTGCGAATTTAACAGCATTAATGTTTTTCGAACTTCATCCTCTGCCTCAAAAACTCTTTTTATTGAGTATCGTTCACGTTCTATTTCTTCCTGCACAGCTTGTAATCTTTTAAGCTCCATTTCTCTTTTCTTCCCAGCGATTTTCATCTTTTCTCCTCCTTATGCGTTAATTATAAACTTTTTTTTCAAAATGTCAATGCTTAATTGTGTTTTTTAAGTGTTTTCGTTGTTGTAATAGGCTTTCACTTTGTCGTAAAGTTCGTTTTGTAAAAATTCGTTTGCCTCTCGGTTACTTTCAAGCAGTTTGAATACAAACTCTTTGTCATAGTTTTCAATCTGATATTTAGTTAGCAAATAGTAGGCATTATAATGCACAGTACCATTTGATATTTCGTCAAGAGTGTAATTGAAATCCAGTTTTAAATGGTCTTTTTGGTGGCTTAGATAAATTGCAATTCCTTCGGACAGCCATTTTGGTCGCCAGCCACTATTATGTTTGTTTGCAAATAGTTGCGTGACAAAGTGAGTATATTCGTGGACAATTGTTTTTTTGTAATGTGACAGCATTTCAGCATATTTTTCAGGGGCAAAGGCATGTGCGGTGTTTTTGTAATCGTTGAGGGATAGGTAAAGAATTTTGTTTTCACGTCGATTAAAACAGCCAATATTCCATTTTTCCACTTTTTGTTTAGCAGGGCGATTGTCTAAGATGTTATACTTTTCATCGTACTCTTTTTTTGTTGGCACGATTTCAATTTCGATTTTTTCGGTCGGCTGCTCCACCTCAAAAAAGTCATAGATTGGAAGTATATTTTTGTCGTCATCGAGATAGGCTGCAAGTTCGTCAATTAGGCTATCGTCAGACTGCTCATAAGTAAAAATTGCCCGTCTACATTCTTTTTGCATGTTTTAGCTCCTTTTGTATTTAAATTTTAGCATATTATCAAAATTTAGGCAATATTTTTTGATAATTTATTGAAATATGCTAAAATGTTCATATGTTAAACTATGAGAAAAAATATGAAGGTAAAATCATTGCTGGCATTGATGAGGCAGGGAGAGGACCTCTCGCGGGGCCAGTAGTTTGTGCGTGCGTAGTTATGCCACTTGGGCAGCGGATTGAGGGCATTAACGACAGCAAAAAGTTGTCGCCGAAAAAGCGAGAAGAGTTGTATGAAAAAATTATTGAATTTGCCATTGACTATTCTATTATCGAGGTTGATGAAAAAACAATTGATGAAATAAACATTTTGCAGGCGACTAGGCTTGGAATGAAAAAAGCGCTTGAAGGTTTGAAAATAAAGCCTGATATTGTGCTTATTGACGCCGTCAAAATTGACACCGATTTGCCACAAGATAGTATCATACATGGCGACGCGCTCTCCTACAATATTGCAGCCGCGTCAATCCTTGCAAAAGTTCATCGTGATAGGCACATGGTGGAGCTTGACAAAAAGTATCCAGAGTATAATTTTGCCAAACACAAGGGCTATGGCACAAAAGCGCATATTGAAGCACTTAAAAAATATGGCAAGTGCGAAATTCATAGAGAGAGTTTTATTAAAAACTTTATAAACTAATTTCTCTTATTGACTTGCTTTCGGGCGGCGTTTTAGATATAATCAAATTATGAAAAGATTTTTTGGTAGGCGCGAGGGCGATAATATTTTTTTTGAGGAAAGTGAAGCTGGGCACATCGCTCAGGTTTTGCGTATGCATGAGGGTGAGCAGGTTATCGCTAGCCTCAATGATGACAATGACTATTTTTGCACGCTAGTGGAAGTTGGCAAAAGGCGATGTATAGCAAAAATTGATAAAATACAAAAGTGTGCAGCACTGCCTAAAAAAGAAATTACACTTTTTATTTCTATGCCAAAGCGAGACTATTTTGAAACTATTGTGACAAAGTCGGTGGAACTGGGCGTGAGCGAAATTCAACCTTTTGAAAGCGCATTTTCCGTCAATCATGCCTTTAAAAGTGAGAGAGTGGAACAAATTGTACTTTCCGCTTGCAAGCAGTGTGAGCGCAGCCATCTTGTGCCAGTGAAAAATATTTGTAAGTTTGACGAAATGCTGGAAATGCTGAAAAGTTTTGATATGGTTATATTTGCAAATGAGCATATTAATAACAAGGATAATAATTTAGACGAACTTATTAAAAAATTTGAAAAAAAGCGTAAAATAGCTGTAATTGTCGGCTGCGAGGGTGGATTTAGCGAGATAGAAGCGCAAAAAATCACTACGGCAGGTGCGGTGGGAATAAGTCTTGGCGCTCGAATTTTGCGCTGTGACACTGCCGCAGTTGCCACGCTTACGCTTGTAAATTTGATTTCAAAAAACTAAAGGAAGAAATATGAAAATAGTAATTATGACGCTTGGTTGCAAAGTTAATAAATATGAAAGCGACGCGCTTATGTATAATTTAAAACTTCTTGGTCATGAAGTCAGTGAAGAGTTTGAGGCTGCCGACATTTATATTATTAATACTTGTGCTGTGACATCAGAGGCTGAAAAGAAGTCGCGGCAAATGATTGCACGCTGCAAAAAGTACAATGACAAAGCCAAGATTTTCATCTGTGGTTGTGCAAGTCAAAATAACGCACAGCAATTTTTGGACAAAGGTGCACAGGTGGTCATAGGTACAAGCGGCAAGATGAAACTTGTCAGCATGCTGGGGCTAAGTGGAAATTATGTATGCGAGCCGCCACTTGTTTACGAAGATGATATGCATGCACAACAGTCGCGCACTCGTGCGTTTGTCAAAATTCAAGATGGATGTAATAACTTTTGTTCCTACTGCCTTATACCTTATCTTCGCGGGCGCAGCAGATCTAGGAGTATGTTTAGTATAATTCAAGAAGTAGGGGCACTGCCTCGTGACATACGCGAAATCGTACTAACAGGAATAAATGTCACCGACTATAAGCAAGAGGGGCAGCCAGCACTTTTGACGCTTCTTACTGAGCTTGATAAGTTTGGAGTGAGGCTTCGACTTTCGAGTATGGAGGAAAGTCTTGTAGATGAAGAGTTTGTCAATGGACTTAAAGGATTGAATAATTTTTGTCCGCATTTCCACTTGTCACTTCAAAGTGGCAGCGAAAGTGTGTTAAAGCGCATGAATAGGAAATATACTCCTGACGAGTTTTTGAACTCAGTGGAGCGTATACGTGCGGCCTTTCCGCTTGCAGGTATAACTACCGACGTCATAGTCGGCTTTCCTGGCGAAACTGATTTAGAATTTCAAGAGACTGTGGAGTTTATTAAAAAAGTTAAATTTTCAAGCCTGCATATCTTTCAGTACTCTCGCCGCGAAGGGACTGTTGCGTCGCGCGTAAAAGATTTGCCGCCAGAAGTGAAACAAGCACGCTTTGAATTCCTTAACGCGCTCAAAGGCGAACTTGAAGCTGAGTTTATTAAGATGAATAAATACGCAAAAGTACTTGTCGAAGAGGAAGAAGACGGACTATATGTTGGCTACAGTGAAAATTACATAAAGTGTTACATTCCATCTAAAGATTTTATTGTCAACGAAATTGTGGAAGTTAAGCTCAAAAAGCCATTTAAGGACGGGGTGCTTGCCAAAGCCAAAAAAGTTTTGTGAAAGGGATTGATTTATTGCGAAAATGTGTTATACTATTTACATATTAGAGGGGGTGGATTATGGCAAAACTCAATAACAAAAAGATGAGAACATTCGATGAATCTCTCTTGACTTGTGAATGTGCGGGCACTTTGCTTAAAAAACAGCTTGAAGATTTAAGACGAAAAATTTTCAATATGGCTTGTGAAAAGCCTGTGGATGCAAAAAAAACGGAGCAGCTTTTTGCACAGATTGATTTAATGGATTTAAATGCGGATGTTATAATAAAGTCTGCCACGGAAGCTAGAGAGTTTTTTGAACAAATGAAAAACGAAGGTGAAGCAGAATAGATGAGAAATCAGAATAAATTCATATGCTTTTATTCTTTTTTATATAAAAGTTTTGTAAATTTTGTTGACCTTATTAATTATCAAGGTTAAAATATTAGTTATAAGGAGATTGTAATGCAAAAGGTTGAAGAAAAAGATTTATCAAAAGTAAAAAAACAACTTGTTAAGGCTTCTACTAGTGCAACTTGTTTGGAACTTACTACATCAATCATTAAATCAGTGATAGAAAGATTGCAAATTGATGATGAAGAAACTAGAGCGATTTTAACTAGAGAGTTGGATATTTTAGAAGCTAATACGCAAATCATTAAGGAAGCGTCGGAAGAGGGAAAGCGTGTTCTAAGCCAAGTAAACGAAAATGAAGGGGAAGTATAAACAAATTGTTTATACTTTTTTCTTGAAAAGTTTTGTCAAATTCCTTGACTTTTTATCTTTAAGCAGTTATACTTATACGGAACTTTAAAAATAGAAGGTGGTGAGAAGATTGACTACAGTTAAGGTTGGCGAAAACGAAAGTTTGGAAAGCGCACTCAAACGCTTTAAGAGAAAATGCCAAAAAGACGGCATTATCGGCGATATTCGCAAGAAAGAAGCTTATGACAAGCCTAGCGTTGCTAAAAAGAAAAAACGCGAGGCAGCAAGAAAAAGAGCAAGAAAAAGAGGCTAAAATTAAAAAAATTTAATAAAAGGAGAAAAATCATGAGTAATATAATTGACCAAATTGAAAAAGAAAACATGAAAGAAACTCTCCCTACGTTCAACATTGGTGACACTGTTAAAGTCAATGTTAAAATTAAAGAAGGCGATAAAGAGCGTATCCAAGCTTATGAGGGCGTTGTAATCGCTAGAAAGAACGGCGGAATTAGAGAAACTTTCACAGTTAGAAAAAACTCAAACGGCGTTGGCGTTGAGCGTACTTTTCCTCTTCACAGCCCACTCGTTGCAGGCGTTGAAGTTGTAAGAAAAGGTAGCCCAAGACGCGCAAAACTTTACTATGTAAGAGAGCTTACTGGCAAAGCAGCTAAGATTAAGTCAAAAGAAAACTAAAAAAAGTGCAGGATAACTCCTGCTTTTTTTGAAAAGTATATCGTTAAAAAATGTTAAAATAGTCGCCAAATTTGGCGGCTGTTTTAGTATGTTATAATTTTTTTATAGAAGAGGTCGTTTTAGCATATTTAAAGAGCCTTTGGTTAATTTTGGATAAAATGCACAGGAATTTTTGTTAAATTTTATGTTTTGTGCTAAAATCGAGATATAAGGAATTACAAATGGACAAAATTAAAAAGTTTTTATGTGAGCATGAAGACAAGGCTAATGCGGAGTTTCAAAAGGGGCTGTTAGTTACGAATTATTATGTGTATGGAGTTAAAACTCGTATTTTGCAGCAGTTTGCAAATGTAATGGCAGCCGAGGGTGTCAATCCCGACACGATTGCGCGCGACAGTTTTGAAGAGATACTTCTTGCAGGCATGGTTATTGCAAAAATGAAAATAGCGCCAAGTGAGAAAATAAAATATTTTGATAATTTGGTAGAATATTTTGATAATTGGGCACATTGTGATATGATTGTCAGTAGGCTTAAAAGGATGGAAAGTGAGAGCGAATATTTTGAAAGCCTTTTGACGCGAGAGGGTGTTTTTGTCAAACGCTCGGGTATTATTTTTATTATGAGCCACTTACTTAAAAATGACGTGGCGAGTTCGCTTACAAAAATTTTGAGTGTGAAAGACAAAGACTACTACATCCAAATGGCGCAGGCGTGGGCAATCGCAAATGCAGGGGTTTATGACTACGATTATGTCTATAAACTGCTGCCCAGCATTGACAACAAATTTTTGAGAAATAAAGCAATTTCAAAAATGTGTGATTCATATAGAATTAGCAGTTTGCAAAAAGAAGAACTAAAAAAGTTGAGGATAAAATAAATGTTAACAAAAGTTAAAAGTTTTGGATTGTCTGGAATAGATGGGTATCCTGTCGAGGTTGAAACTGATATAACTAACGGCTTGCCTCGTTTTGATGTGGTGGGCTTAGCTGATACTGCAATCAAAGAAGCTAAAGAGCGCGTCCGTTCCGCAGTGCGCAACAGTGGATATGAATATCCTATAAAAAGAATTACAATCAATCTTGCCCCAGCTGATGTCAAAAAAGAGGGCTCAATTTATGACCTTGCTATGGCGGTTTCCATAATTGCACTTGATAAGGATACAAACTTAAAAACGTACAAAGATTATTGCTATATTGGAGAGCTTTCTTTTGACGGGCAAGTGCGACAAGTAAAGGGCGTTTTACCGCTTTTAATCTCAGCAAGAGATTATGGTTATAAAAAATTTATAGTTCCAAAAGACAATGCTGTAGAGGCAAGTTTTATTCAAGGAATTCAAGTGTTTCCGGTGGGCAGTTTAAAAGAATGTATTGATTTCTTAAAGTGGGAATTGGAAATTTCACCAGTTGGAGTTTGTAGTTATGAAAATGTTATAAAGTCAACGGTGAACGCTCTCGATTTTTGCCATGTTAAAGGGCAACAGCGCGCAAAGCGTGCACTTGAGATTGCAGCAGCGGGTGGACATAATGTTATCATGATTGGACCTCCCGGCAGCGGCAAAAGCATGCTTGCAAAATGTTTCCCATCAATTTTGCCAGATCTTAGTTTTGAAGAGGCTTTGGAAGTGACTAAAATTCATTCGGTATCTGGCGAATTAGATTTAAAAAAGGGGATAATATCTAACAGACCGTTTAGAAGTCCTCATCATACAGCTTCTACTGTAAGTCTTACTGGTGGCGGAAGTAAATCTAAACCGGGCGAAATAAGTCTTGCTCATAATGGCGTGCTATTTCTAGATGAAATGCCAGAGTATACCCGTCATACAATTGAAACACTGCGCCAACCGCTTGAAGATGGCGTAATAACTGTGGCTAGGTCTAACGCTACTATTACTTATCCTGCAAACTTTACACTCATTGCATCTATGAATCCTTGTCCTTGCGGAAATTATGGCAGCAAAACTAAAGAATGTACTTGCATGCCTACACAAATACATAAATATCTTGCAAAGCTTTCTGGCCCTATTATGGATAGAATTGACATCCATATTGAAGTTGATAATGTAACTTATGACGACCTTAAAAACGAAGTTGACGAGGAATACTCTGCGAATATCAAAGCGCGCGTTGATAAGGCAAGAGCAATTCAACTTAATCGTTTTAAAGGCTCGAATTGCTTTTCAAATGCAAAGATGTCTGTTACACAGTCAAAAAAATATTGTAAAGTTGACGAAGCAGGTGATAAAATTTTACGCAACGCTTTTGATAAACTTAAGCTTTCCGCACGTGCACATGACCGAATTTTAAAGGTGGCGCGCACCATTGCCGACCTTGAGGGGGAAGAGAATATTCAAGCTTATCATATTGCAGAGGCGATAAGCTATCGTACATTAGACAGGAAATACTGGGGGTAAAATGGAAGAGAACGAAAGATTTTTAGTTTATCTTTCACAGTTTAATTTGACTGTTAAAAAGATAGGCACCTTATTAGAACAAATGGACGAAGTTTCCTTAGATGCATTTTTGAAGCATAATTTTAGTAACTTGTTTTCTCAAGAAACTTATGCGCATATGCAAGAACAAGCAAACGAGAGGCTTTTTAACCAATATTTAGCAAACTTGAAAGAAAAAAATATAAAAATAGTTACTAAGTTTTCGCGGGAATATCCGTCAAGACTTAAAGGTTTAGATGATTCACCTTACTATCTTTTTTGCAAAGGTAATTTATCACTATTTGAAACTCATTGTATTGCAGTAGTTGGAACGCGTAATCCTACTAACTATGGTAAAATTATGACAGATAGGCTGACTGAGGGGCTGGCAAGTGCGGGCGTAACGGTTGTAAGCGGGCTTGCGGTTGGAGTAGACAGTATTTCACACCGAAAAGCACTAGAGGTTGGTGGCAATACTATAGCGGTGCTTGGTTGTGGCTTTAATAGAATTTATCCAGCACAGCATACGGATCTTGCACGTGAAATCAGTGAAAAAGGGTTGCTTGTAAGTGAGTTTTGCCCATCTGTACCGCCTACTCGATATAACTTCCCTCAGCGTAACCGCATTATAGCAGGCTTGAGTGAGGGAGTATTAATTACAGAAGCCGCTATGAATAGCGGTACTACGCATACTCGTGACTTTGCTTTAGAATATGGTCGTGATGTATATGCCTTGCCAGGTAATGTGACAAGTGAAAAAAGCGAACTTACCAATGATATTATTAAAGCGGGTCAAGGTCAACCTGTCACTTCAGCAAATGACATTTTGTTAAGCATGGGGTTAAATGAAAATAAAAAAGTAAAAAAAGTTGTTCAACTTGATGTTATTGAGCAAAAAATAGCCAATTTACTAAAAAATGGCGAAAAAGATATCGATTATTTGTCAGAAAATTCTAATTTAAATGTAAATTCTTTAAATAGTTATTTGACAATGATGGAAATTAATGGGATAATAAGAAGAATGCCGGGCGGATTATATTGCTTGACATAATGGAGGCTTAATTTGAAATTAGTGATTATTGAAAGTCCATCTAAAAGTGTGGCATTGTCTAAATATTTGGGCAATGGTTATCAAGTGTTTGCAACTAAAGGACATATTAGAGACTTACCACCTAAAAGCTTTGGGCTTGACGTTAAAAATAATTTTGAACCCAAATATGAAATAGTAGCTGATAAAAAAGAACTAATATCTGAACTCAAAAATAAAGCAGCAAAGGCTGAAGAAGTATTTATTGCAACCGACCCTGACCGAGAAGGCGAGGCGATTGGCTGGCATGTGGCACATGTTTTAGGGTTTGACCAGAATAAAAAATGCAGAATAGAATTTAATGAAATTTCCAAAAAGGCTGTCACAAAGGCACTTGAAAGCCCTCGTATTATAGAAAAGAAACTTGTAGATGCACAGCAGGCTCGTAGAGTGCTTGACCGTGTGGTGGGTTATAAACTTTCACCTATTATTTGTAAAAAGATTGCTCCTAAAATTAGTGCTGGACGTGTACAATCCGTGGCTCTTAAGCTTGTTGTTGAACGCGAAAAGGAGATTGAAAGCTTTGTTCCTGAGGAATTTTGGACGATTACTGCTGGGCTTGAAAAGGATAAAACTATTGTTAAGTGTGCACTTACTACTAAAAATAAGAAAAAATATGTTCCAAAAAATAAGGAAGAAGTCGAGGGCGTTGTCAATGAACTTAATGAAGGCAAATATGAGGTAACCGAAGTTAAAAAAGGACCCACTAAACAGCACGCACCAGCACCTTTTACCACTTCAACCATGCAGCAAGATGCTGGAAATAAACTTGGTATGAGTTTGGCGCGCATTACTTCATCTGCTCAAGCTTTATATGAGGGGGTTGAAGTAAAGGGAGAGGGCAGAATTGCACTTGTTACTTACATCAGAACGGATTCTGTTCGCGTTTCTTCAGACGCTCAAAATGCTTGCCTTGATTTTATAAAAGCAAAATATGGCGATAAATTTGTACCAACTAAACCTAATATTTATCACACAAAAGAAAGTGCACAAGATGCACACGAGGCGATACGTCCTATTTCTATGGAGATGACGCCAGAGCGCGTTAAAGAAACGCTGGAGCCTGACCACTATAAGCTTTATAAACTTATTTATGAACGTTTCCTTGCAAGCCAAATGGCAGAAGCTGAATATTATAATGTTTCAGTGGGTATTTCAAATGGCGACTATGGCTTTCGCGTGTCTGGCAGAACGATGAGTTTTCCTGGCTTTACCTCGGTGTATAAAGAATTTGTAGAGGGGGAAAACAAAGAAGAAAGTGGAAAACTCCCTCCTATGGAGAAAGGAGATATACTTGAATGTAAAAGCCTTACTCCAGAGCAGAGATTTACTAAGCCTCCTACACGTTATACAGAATCAAGTCTAGTTAAGGCAATGGAAGAAAAAGGAATTGGTAGACCTGCTACTTATGCACCAACTATTAAAGTTTTAACCTCGCGTAATTATACGGAAAAAGACGGACGCTATTTTGTGCCTACTAAACTTGGTCGAAACATAACTGAATATCTTGACCAGTTTTTTAGTTCGGTTATAAATGTTAAGTTTACAGCTCATATGGAAAAACGCCTTGATGACATTGTGGAAACAGGTGAAAACTGGCATAATGTTGTAAATAATTTTTGGGATGGCTTTAAGGGGCTTCTTGAAAAAGCAGATGAAAGCAGTGTTACAATGAAAGAGCCGCCTAAAGAAACTGACATTGTTTGCGATAAATGCGGCGGCAAAATGCTGTTACGAGAAGGGAAATATGGAAAGTTTTTAGGCTGTGCAAACTTTCCTAAATGTAGAAACATAATGCCTGTGGAAGAAAAGAAACTTACAAGCGGCATCTGTCCCGAATGCGGCGGCGGAATGACGGCGCGAAAAAGTAAGCATGGAAAGACATATTTTTCTTGTGAAAATTATCCCGAATGTAAATTTATGAGTTGGGATTTGACTACTGGTAAAAAGTGTCCAAAATGTAATAGTCCGATTGTCAAAAAAGGGCAAAAGACAATTTGCAGCAATCATGATTGCGATTATAAGGAGGAAAATGCGTGAACTTGCAGCATGTCAATGTAATTGGTGCAGGTTTTGCAGGCATTGAATGTGCACTCGCTCTTGCAAAAAGAGGATTGCGAGTGCATGTGTTTAATGTGCCAATGCAAGCGTGCTCTTGCGATGGCTATGAAATTTTCGGTCAAAGCAAACAAACTTGTATACTTCAAGAAAAATTAAGAAAGGAAACGCGGGCACTTGGAAGCGTTCTTATTGATGAAGAAGAAAGACTAAACCATTTGCAAAGTAAAAAATGCAATGCTGACAAAGTTATAGAGTATGGCATTAAGCTTATTAAACAAAACAAAAATATTGATTATTTTGAACTTGCAATACATGAATTAAACTTAAAAGAAGTGAATGTCGTTGCCACTGGGCACAATACGTTGCCACAACTTATGCAATATTTTCAAGATATGTTTGGCAGTATGAAAGTCTTTAATTTTTATAAAGTGTTTCCTTGCATAACTAGTGATAATCTGGAAGAAAAACTTTATTGTTTAGAAGATAAATATTTTCTTCCACTTAGCTATGAAGAGTATATTAAACTTTGTAATTGTATAATAAAAGAACGAAATAATGCACAAATAACTGAAAATATTAACGATTTAATTGAAAATATCGTTATTAAAGGCAAAGATGCGCTTAAAAATCAATGCATGAAAGAGGTCTTTTTGCCTTGCGAACGACCATATGCCGTGCTTCATTTAAATAAACTTGAAGACGGTTTTGAAATTTGCGATTTTTGCAGCGGTTTATGTGTACAAGCTCAGGAGCGTATTATTCGCAGCATTAAAGGACTTGAAAATGTCATCTTGCTTAATGCTGGCAAACCCATTGTAAACAGCTATTTAAATTCACCAATAGTCATTAATGAATTTGGGCAAGCGCAAAAAATTGAAAATTTGTTTTTTGCAGGAAATATTGCGGGGCTTGTCGGTCATGTGGAAGGTATGGCAAGTGGACTTAATGTTGCAAAAAATGTACTTGCATATATAAATGGAAAGGTGATGACACCGCCAAATAAAGAAAGCGTATATGGACAATTAATTGACAAATTATTTGCACAAAGTGCGATAAATTTTAAGCCTATTATGGCAAATTATGATATACTTAAATCAAGGGAGGGACTTTAATGGAACAGATGTTTAAAGCTACCACTATATGTGGAGTGAAAAGAAATGGCAAAATTGCAATTGCGGGTGATGGACAAGTTACCATGGGTGAAAGCGTTGTTTTTAAAGGCAGTGCTAGAAAAGTGCGAAGAATATATAACGATAGCGTTGTAATCGGTTTTGCGGGCGGCGTTGCAGATGCTTTTTCGCTTAGCGAACGCTTTGAAGCCATGCTTAATAAATTTTCTGGTAATTTAATGAGAAGCGCGGTTGAACTTGCTAAAACTTGGCGGGAAGATAAAGTGGCAAGACGGTTAGAGGCGATGATGATTGTGGCGGACAAAAATCAATTGCTGCTTGTCAGTGGCAACGGCGAAGTGTTAGAGCCTGACGACGATGTTTGTGCGATTGGCTCGGGTGGTAATTTTGCACTTGCAGCAGCTAAAGCGCTTATGGAAAATAGTAAGCTTTCTGCAAAGGATATTGCGTTTAAAGCACTTAAAATTGCCAGCGATATATGTATTTTTACCAATAATAACATTGTAGTAGAGGAGGTGTAAATATGAACTGGACACCAAAACAAATAGTTGATGAACTTGATAAATATATCATTGGGCAATCTAAAGCAAAGCGTGCGGTAGCAGTTGCTCTTCGTAATCGCTATAGACGTAGCCGTCTTGCAAAGGATCAACGTGAGGAAATTACACCTAAAAACATCATTATGCGTGGTCCTACTGGTGTTGGTAAAACGGAAATAGCAAGACGTCTTGCTAAGCTTGTAAAAGCTCCGTTTATCAAAATTGAAGCCACTAAGTATACCGAAGTCGGATATGTAGGACGTGATGTTGAAAGCATGGTGCGTGACCTTGTGGAAGTTTCTGTGCGTATGGTCAAGGATGAAAAAACACATGAGGTAGAAAAGAAAGTTGCACCTATCGTTGAAACAAAACTTGTGGACGCCATTTGCGATAGTCGTAGGGCAAAAGATATAGTTGCCGAGCGCGCTCAAGTGGCGGAAGAACTTAAATCAGGCAAAATTGAAAACGAAAATATTGAAGTTTCTGTGCTAGATGCTCCTAAGCCTATGATTGCTGTCGGAGGACCTGAGATAAGCTTAGGCAGCATGTTCGATGGGTTTATGTCACAAAAGCGCAAGAAACGCAAACTTTCTGTTGCACGTGCACGTGAAATTTTGACTAGTGAGGAGTGCGATAAAATTATTGACAATGAAAATGTAAATGCAGAGGCAATCCGTCGCGCGGAAGAAGAGGGTATCATTTTCATTGATGAAATTGACAAAATTATAGGCGGCAGTGGTGGCAGCAAAAATCAAGATGTTTCACGAGAGGGCGTTCAACGTGACATTTTGCCAATTGTTGAGGGCAGCACGGTTGCAACCAAATATGGTAATGTGAAAACGGATTTTATCCTCTTTATCGCTTCGGGGGCTTTTCATGTGTCTAACATAGAGGACATGATTCCCGAGCTTCAAGGTAGATTCCCAATCCGAGTAGAACTTGACAATCTTAACAAAGAAGATTTTCGACGTATATTAAGCGAGACGAAAAACTCTGTAATTTGGCAATATAAAAGTCTATTGGAAGTGGACAATATAGACCTTAAATTTACAGATGACGCCATAGATGAAATTGCAGAACTTGCGGTTACAGAAAATGAAACAAGTGAAAATATTGGTGCACGTAGACTGCATACAATACTTGAGGCGCTACTTGAAGATGTCTCCTTTAATGCTACAGGCGAACATCCTATGCTGCCAGTAGTAATTGACAGAGGCTATGTTCAAAATGCGTTTAATACAATGAAGATAAAATATGACCTTAAAAAGTTTATTCTGTAAGAGGGAATATGGATAATTCAAGAACGCAAATTTTGATAGGTAAAGAAAATATTAAATTGTTAGAACAAAAGCATGTCATAGTTGTCGGTGTGGGCGGAGTTGGCGGTTGGGTGGCTTATATGCTGGCTCGTGCGGGCATCTGTAAACTTACGCTTGTCGACTTTGACATAGTCAGCTCGTCCAATATCAATCGTCAAATTGTTGCAAATGTAAAGACGATTGGCAAAATTAAAGTTGAGGTGTTAAAGCAAATACTGCTTGAAATCAATCCGCAACTTAACATTAGAATTTTTAACGAGCAACTGACTGAAACGAATGTGGCAAAATTAATTACTTCTTGTGACATGTGCATAGATGCAATCGACAGTGTAAATGACAAAGTTTCACTTATCAAACATTGTAAGCAAAATGATATCCCTATCATCAGCGCTATGGGGGCGGGCAACCGCTACGATATTCCTCACTTTGAGGTTATGGATATATTTAAAACACATGACGACGGACTTGCAAAAGTAATGCGAAAAAAACTACGTCAAGAGGGTGTTGAAAACTTAGAAGTCGTTTGTGCGGGAAGTAAAGCCTTGTCTGTGGGCAGCGGCACAGTCGGCAGTATCAGTTATTATCCAGCCATGTGTGGTATCACACTTGCGGCTGTGGTGATAAATAAATTTTTAAAAGGAGAGGGAAAATGAAAGTAATAAATGAAAAAGAGTTTAATGAAGTGACAAAAAAGGGAGTTGTCGTTGTCGACTTTTTTGCAAACTGGTGCGGACCATGTAAAATGATGGCTCCAATTTTAGAGGAAATTGAAGAAGAACTTGATGGTAAAGTTAAAATCTACAAGGTTGATGTAGATGAAAGCGAAGACCTTGCAAGGAAATTTGGAGTAATGAGCATTCCTACAATCATCATTTTTGAAAATGGGGAGGAGCGAGATAAACATATAGGTCTTTGGCAGCATGAGGATGCTCTTGACACAATAAAGTCTTATCTATAATTTAAAGAAGTGATTTGATTTAAACTATTGACTTTTATAAATTGATTTATTATTATTTAACTATGAGTGATAAAATAAACGATTTCAATAACTTTACGGAACGCGAAAAATTACAGATTTTATATGAGCAATTTTTATTAATTAATCATAAGTTTATATCAATGAAATTTGATACGTCTCGTCACGCTGTAAATTATGCAAACAATGCTTTAGCAAATAGCATGTTTAAACTATATGGTTACACAGAGTTGCCGCAAGTTGTTAAGGATCAAGATTATAAAAAATTGCAGGCGCGAGAGTTTTTTCGTGGAATTGAGAACATGGATTATCATGCCGAGTTATTAAGTAATGAAGATTACTATCAAGGCTATTGGCACAATGGGATTGGTATCTTTTGCACTACAAAAAGTGAGTGGGCAGAGGGCTTTACTCTTAATAAAGGCACGGACCATGTAATAAAATTTAAATATGTTGGTAAAATTCTAGATCGCATAAATGATAAAGGTGTAAATTTAGATTATTATAGGGCTTTAAGACTTGGACATTATGAAACTATTCAAGATGAAAATATAATTAAAAAATGTCAAATGTTCAGAGATTTTATAAATGATAAACAAAGTGATGTGCCAAATATTAAAGGCATAGATCAGGAGTATGCCAAACGTTGTGGTAAGCAAGATTTTGCAGACTTAATCATCTGTGACGAAACTTTTATGTCTACGTTTCTTGGTTTTGACGGCTTTGAGTTTGACATTAATGGTTATCGTAGTCCAGAAATGGTTATTCAAAAACGAGGCAAAATGGTGGTAAGTTTAAGCGAGTATAACCGTATTTGCCAGGCTAGCCAAAATTACAAGCATTGCATAAAAACTGAGGTGGATTTAACCTCTGAGATGCAACTAGAATCAACTTAATAAAATAAAAAAGCGACATTGTCGCGTTTTTTATTCTGCTTCGTCAGAGCGTTTTGCACGATAAAAGGCTACTCTGCTTACTACTTTATTGAATGGCTTAGCAATATACTCGTCGTTCATAAATGATTTTAAGTCTTCAAAATATCTATTGCCATAAATAACTCCCATGGCAAATCTCCAATCTTCAGTTGTTTCTTTATCTCGGTCAGTTTCGAATTCGTTTAAGATGGTAAAGCAATAATAGCCGTTATTTTTATGAACCCGTACTCGTATGCCATCTGCTTTCATGTCTTCCACCGATTGTGTGAGTAAATTAACCTTTTTACCAAACGCAAATTTGCATATATTCTCAGCCTGCTCCAAGGTTTTAATACGTCTAAATTTATCCATTTGTTCCTCCTAATTTGAGGATATTTTATCATGGAAATGTCTAAAAATCAATATCTTTGCCAAAAATTGAGCGCATTATGCGCCCTTTTATTTAAAATTTAGCACTAAAACAACAATAATAACGCCATATTTCATAAAACAACGTGAAAAATTATTAATTCTTTTATTTATAGAAGTATTGACATAAAAAGGTTTTAGTGATAAAATTATAGCATAAGGAGAAAATATGAGAAAAGTTTATCTTGATAATGCCGCAACAACTTATGTTTCTAGCGAAGCTCTTGCGGAAATGCTGCCATGCTTTAACACTATTTATGGCAATGCAAACAGCCTTCATGAGTTTGGACGCGAGGCATCAAACATCGTTGACCGTGCACGCGACCGCATTGCAAATGCAATCAACGCAAAATCAAATGAAATCTATTTCACATCTGGCGGAACAGAGGCTGACAACTGGGCGATTAAAGGAATTGCTCATGCCTATGCAAATAAAGGCAAGCATATCATCACAAGTGCGATTGAGCATCATGCAGTGCTTGACTCTTGCAAACAACTTGAAAAGGAAGGCTATGAGGTAACATACTTGCCTGTTGACAAATATGGACTTGTTAACCTTGCCGACCTTATTCATGCAATTAAAAAAACTACAACACTGGTTTCAATCATGGCTGTCAACAATGAAGTTGGAACTATTCAAAATTTAAAAGCTATTGCAAAAACGGCTCACGAATATGGAGTAATTTTCCATACTGATGCAGTTCAAGCAATTGGTGCAGTGCATATCAATGTTAAAGACATGGAAATTGATGCAATGAGCATGAGTTCTCACAAGATTTATGGGCCTAAGGGTGTGGGCTGCCTATATCTTAAAAACGGAATAAGAATTGAGCCGTTAATCGCTGGCGGTGCACAAGAGCGCGCCAAGCGTGGCGGTACAGTCAACGTGCCAGCAGTTGCAGGGTTTGGCAAGGCTGTAGAAATTGCAGTGCGCGACCTTGGAATGAATCAGCAAAAGCTTAAGGCTATTCGCACTTATTTCTTAGATCAAGTTACAGAGAAAATTCCATATATTCAAATCAATGGTCATCCGCATCAGAAAATCAACGGAATTGTCAATATCTCTTTTGAGATGATTGAAGGGGAAAGTATTTTAATGTTACTTGATTTGTCTGGCGTGGCTGTTTCAACTGCATCAGCTTGCACTTCAAACGCGCTTGAGCCTAGTCATGTGCTTCGTGCTATGAACGTTCCAGATGAAATAGCTCAAGGTGCAATAAGATTTTCATTTGGCAAAAACATAACGAGAAGTGATATTGATTATGTTGTTGAAGTGTTACAAAAGTCAGTTGAGCAATTACGATCAATTTCACCAATAACTAAAGCGGGGAGGAAATAATCATGTATTCTAAGGAAATTATTGAAAGATTTAAAAATCCTAGAAATGCTGGCGGACTTAAAGGCGCAAACGGCGTAGGCAAAGTGGGCAATGCATCTTGTGGCGACATTATGAAAGTATATTTGCGCATTGATGAAAATGAGATTGTTAAAGATGCACGCTTTAAGACTTTTGGTTGTTGCGCAGCAATCGCGTCAACTGATGTTGCATGTGACTTAGTAAAAGGAAAAACTGTGGAAGAAGCTTTAAAGGTGACCAACAAACAAGTGTATGACATTTTAGGAGAAATGCCAGCACATAAAATTCATTGCTCAGTCCTCGCGGAAGAGGCAATCCATGCCGCAGTTGAAGATTATTACAAAAAGAAAGAAAAAGAAAGCAAAAAAGCCGCTAAACAAGATAAATAAAAAAGACCTTTTAAAGGTCTTTTTTAAATTATATTGATGTTTGCGTCATGGTCCATCCACTTTGTTTTCCAGTCAAGGTAGTCTAAGATGTCGCTTTCTGACCAAAGTCGGAAGTAATTTGCATCTACGCAAACATTTATTCCGTAGCTTCTGTAACTTCCGCCACTATGGATATGTCCAAACAGATTTATATATTTCGAATTTGTAGCCAATGGCTCATGTACTAAATAGAAAGTGCGAGCGCCAAAGTTGAGTATTATTGATTTTTGTACATCTATAAAGCCAAGTTCAAGACAATAACTTCTAAATTTCTCATAATTATTGTCAAAAAAGTATTTAATTATGCGCTCTTCATTGTTTCCAATAATTAAAAACAGCTTTGCTTTAATTTTTTTGACATAACTTGCAGCTTTTAAGTAAAGGTCATATTCTTTTCCATCACAATCGAAAAAATCGCCGCAAACATAAATGATGTCATCTTTTTTTGCAGTTTTGTTTAACCTTTTAATCATAAATTTGTCATATTGTTTTGCATTTTTAAAAGGGCGGCGACTATAAATGATCGTGTAGTCATCACAAAAATGTAAATCAGCGGTAAAGTATCTCATAACAATAATAATACCTTTTTTGACAAATTTAGTCAAATGAAAAATGAACTTTTAATCTATAAGCCCAATTAAATTTATTGTTTTCGTAAAGTATAGTTTCTTGTTATGTGAAACTTTTTGATAAAAATCGACTCAATTTGTTTTACATATGGAGTGTATAACTTGATTATATTTTTAATAGACATAATATAAATGTCATTCTGAGCGAAATGAAATGGAGTCGAAAAATCTTTTTTGATTTGTTTGGTACAGATTTTTAAAAAGATTCTTCGCTTGCACACACCATCAATGCTTAATGCATTGATGAGCCCCGAGCACTCAGAATGACAATAAGAGGGGGACTCTTTAAAAATGTCTTAATCCTCTAATCCAACTAAATATTCCATTGAGCATTTGAAAAATACAGCCAAGGTGACAAAATTTTTACAATTATTATTGCAAGAGAGACTACAAAGTTAAACTATTTATTACCTTTTGAAAAATTTAAGTTGTTTCTTTCATCAACTAGCCCAAGTAAGTAATCAGCCGACACGTTAAAAAAGATTGCGAGTTGCATAAGTTGTTCATAACTTGGTTCAAATGTTTGATTTTCCCAGCGGCAAATTTGCACTTGAGTCACGCCAAGCTCCTTTGCAAGTTGAGTTTGTGTAATTTTCAATTCTTTTCTTAATTGTTTTATTTTTAAATTAATTTTCATATTTCCTCCTTTGTTTTTGTTAAAGAATAAAACATTATGAATAAATATTTTTTATTTCTTACTAAAGTAAGAATTAATTTTCATAATGTATATTATCACTTCTTTTTCACATACTAAGCCTAAGGAGGGGATTATGAAAGACATTTACATGCTTTTAGGATTTGGTATGGGACTTGTGACAGGTGTACTTCTTTATAAATATAGCCAATCTACTCAAAAGACTGTTGATAAAGCTGAAAAAACTGTTGTACAAGAAATCGACAAGGCTATGGAAAAAACTAAAAAAGCTACTGATAAAGCACAAAAAGCAATAAAAAAAGCTTAATTTGCATAATTTCCTTGCTCTTTTTAAGGGTTTATGCTATAATAACGTCACTGGGCTAGTTGGAGAGTTAGCGGTGCTCTGTACCTACAACCCGCTTTAGTAGGGACGAATATCTGCCTCGGCTTTCGATTGTCAAATATGTGTAATGAGTTTTTGTGATGAAATTAAGGTCTTATGCAATTAGACCTTCCGAACCAGGTCAGAGCTTGACGGCAGCATCCTTAAGGAAGTAATCTGATGTGCCATGAGGAAACTTTGGTGGAGCAAAAAGTCATTATGGCAGTTGGTTTTTGTTTGTCAAAGCAGATTGCCCAGTAAGAAAATTCAAGCGAAGAGTTAATTTGCTCTTTGCTTTTTATTTTTGATTTATAGCCAATTTACTTTGTTTTTTCATGATTTTATAGTAAAATGTTTAAAAGGAAAGGAAATGGAAGAAGTAAAAACAAATGCTCAAAGGTTTTTAAATGCGTACAACAATATAGATTACACACTTAAAAAACGCTATGATTTTTCAAAAAGCATGGGATTTTCTGATTTAATTCGTAGGTGTGTAAGTCTAAATTATATTGTTCGTAAACATGAAGATACTTTGATTGACTATGGCAGACTACGTAATGCTATTGTTCACAATAATGAAGACTATGTTATTGCTGAGCCTCATGATGAAGTGGTAAAGAACATTGAAAAGCTTGATAAACTATTATCTTTGCCACCTCGTGCATTAGATTTTGTACGACGTGATGTTTTAACAGTGGAAGCTAATAAAACGATGTATGAAGTCATCACTTTAATGTCAAGTAGTGAGTATTCCAATATTCCAGTTTACAATCAAGATGAACTTATTGGGGTTGCAAACGGACAGAAAATATTGGACTCTTTTGGTAAATTTTTGCTTGCAGGGGGCAAGTCGGAAGTATTTTTAAACAATGTTAAAATTGAGGATATGCTTTCTCGAATTGAAAACAGCAACTACTATGCTGTTGCAAGCAAGGACGTGACGGTGGAAGATGCACTAACACAATTTCACTCAAATTCAAAATTGCTTGCAATTCTTATCACTAAAAATGGCAAAAGCACTGAGATGCCCATGGGCATTATCACGGGCTCTGATGTCATGGAAATGAACAAAATACTTGATAATTTTTCTTGACAATTGCAATTTAAACATGTTAAAATCATTTAAACTTAAAAAGCGTTGATGAAAGACAAGATTTGATTATGGAACCTATAGAGAGGTGCTGCTTGGGTGGAAAGCACTGGTAAAGTTTTCAAATTATCACTTTCGGAGTTGCAACCTGAAACTTTAGTAAGGTGTGCCGGGACTTCCCGTTACAGAAGAGGCAAGTGTTTGCTTGCTGAAAAGATATACAAGTGGTTGAAATAATCTCAAAGCACGGGGTTCTTGTAGTCTGCCGTGCTTTTTTGTTTAAAAGGGGAAAGATATGTATAAAAAGGTAGACACTAAACTTGACTTTGTAAAAAATGAAAACGAGGTTTTGGAGTTTTGGAAAAGTGCTAACATTATCAAAAAAGGGTTGGAACTTAACAAAGGTAGCGATAAGTTTTTTGTGCTTCATGACGGACCTCCAACTGCAAATGGGAAACCTCACATTGGTCATGTACTTACTCGTGCTATGAAGGATGTGCTTCCTCGCTTTAAGGCGATGAAAGGATTTTTTGTATATCGCAAGGCCGGGTGGGATACTCATGGTTTGCCTGTTGAAGTGGAGGTGGAAAAACGTCTTGGCTTTAAGGGTAAGAAAGATATTGAAGAGTACGGCATTGATAAGTTTATTGAAAAGTGCAAAGCTTCTGTTTGGGAATATAAAAGCATGTGGGAGGATTTGACTGACAAAACTGCCTACTGGGTGGATATGGAAAATCCTTACATCACATATGACAATAACTATATTGAAAGTATATTTTGGGCATTAAAAGAGATGGACAAAAAAGGACTTATCTACCAAGGCCACAAGGTGGTGCAATATTGTCCGCGTTGTGGTACAAGTTTGTCTAAAGCAGAGCTTGAAAATGGTGATAACTACAAAGTGCTTAAGGAAAACTCTATTTTTGTTGAGTTTAAAAGTTTGGAAGAAGAAAATACTTATTTTCTTGTTTGGACGACTACTCCGTGGACACTGCCAAGCAATATCGCACTATGTATGAATCCGCATGAGCTATATTCTAAAATTTCCACAAATGGTAAAAACTATATTTTGCTTGACAGTCTAATTGACACTCTTTTTGAAGAGGGCAGTTATACAAAGCTTTACACAAAAAAAGGGAAAGCTTTTGAGTTTCAGCGTTATGAACCAATCTTTGATTATGTAGTCAAGGATGTAAAGAAGGGATACTTTGTTGTAGTTGATGACTATGTCACCACCGAGGACGGCAGTGGTATAGTACATATAGCACCATCCTTTGGTGAAGAGGATTACAATGTTGGCAAGAAATACGGGCTAGATTTTATTCAACTTGTTGATGAGGCGGGCAAGCTGACAAGCGATACTGAGTTTGCTGGAATGTTTGTTAAAGATGCTGACAAACTTATTATTAAAACACTGACCGAACGTGGCAAAATGTTTAAAGTGCAACCAATTGAGCATTCTTGTGCGCATTGCTGGCGTTGCAAAAGCCCACTTTTGTATTATGCAAAAAGTAACTGGTTTATTAAAACTACTGAGTATAAAGACAAGATGGTGGCAAATAACAAAAAAATAGATTGGCGTCCAGACTTTATTAAGAATGGCAGAATGGGTAATTTCCTTGAGAATAACATTGATTGGGGTATTTCACGCAATCGCTTCTGGGGAACTCCACTGCCTTTCTGGCTTTGTGAAAATGGGCATATGCATGTTGTGGGCAGCGTGGAAGAGCTTAAAAAACTCTCTGGCGTGACAGGGCACCTTGATTTGCATAAGCCTACACTCGATAAAATTACTTTCCCTTGCCCTCATTGTGGCAAGACCATGACAAGAACTCCTGAGGTTATGGACTGCTGGTTTGATAGTGGGGCGATGCCATTTGCTCAGCTTCATTATCCTTTTGAAAATAAAGAATTGTTTGAAAAGACATTTCAAGCTGATTATATTAGTGAGGCGATAGATCAAACTCGTGGCTGGTTTTATACGTTGCAAGCGGTTAACACTGCACTGTTTGGCAAAAGTCCATACAAAGCATGCAATGTGCTTGGACTTGTACTTGACCGCAACGGGCTTAAAATGTCAAAGAGTCTTGGCAATGGAATAGACCCATGGCAAGTGTTAAATAAATATGGCGCTGATGGCGTGAGATGGTATTTCTTCTCAAACTGCTTGCCGGCGCAAGGCCTTGCTTTTAATGAGGACACATTAGTTGAACTTCAACGTAAGTTTATGGGCACACTTTGGAATGTTTATGCGTTCTATGTACTTTATGCGGAAATAGACCAAATGAATCCTTTAAAATATTCTCTTGAGAATTGCAAGCTTTCTTACCTTGACAAATGGCTCCTAAGTGAATACAATAGCCTTGTAAAATTTGTTAATGAGAAACTTGAAGCTTTTGATATGCTATCATCTTCTCGTGCAATCACCGATTTTGTGGACAAACTTTCCAACTGGTATGTTCGACGTTCACGTGACAGATATTGGGGCAGTGAGATGACTGAGGACAAAATTGCTGCTTATAAAACATTGTATGAGGTGCTAGTTGGGCTTACAAAACTTATTGCTCCTTTTGTGCCATTTATGTCAGAGCAGCTTTATCAAAATCTTGTCAGAAGTCTCGACTTTAGCGTTCCTGAAAGTGTGCATTTCTGTCGCTATCCTGAGGCTGATGAAAAATATATAGATACGAAACTCAATGACGGCATGAATAAGGTCCTTGAGATTGTCAATTTGGGGCGTGCATGCCGCAGTGCAAGCGGCGTTAAAAATCGTCAACCGCTTAGTAAAGTAATGGTGGCGTCAACTAAGAAACTGGATTTAGACAGTCAGCTCATCGCACTTATACAAGACGAACTTAATGTTGAAAATTTTGAAGTTCTAAATGATGCGGATGGTTATGTACTTTATGAAGTTAAACCGCAACTCAAAACACTGGGACCTAAGTATGGCAGATTTCTAAATGATATTCGTGCTTTTCTTGCCTCATGTGATGGCACTAGTTTGGTGAAAAAAGTCAAAGAACATGGCGAAGTTTGCTTTAATGTTAATGGACAGGACCTTACGCTAAAGGAAGAAGATTTAATCATAAGCCTTAAAAATAAAGAAGGGTTCTCTTCTCAAACTAATGGCGAAACAACTGTCGTGCTTGACACTTCGCTTACACCTAAGCTTGTTGAAAAAGGTTATATCAATGAGTTTGTCAGCAAAGTTCAAAATTTGCGCAAAGATAGTGGACTTGAAGTGGTAAATCATATCCACGTTGAGGTGAGTGGTGACAACAGCTTGCAACAGCTACTTTTGACAAACAAATCTCAGTTTGTTGGAGATATCCTCGCCGATGAGTTTAAAGCAGGAGAAATTGGCGACTTTAACACCTCACTCAATCTTGATGGAAAAGAAATAAAAATATATATTTCTAAGATTTAGCGATTTTATTATAAAAAAGTGCAACTTAGATGACTTTTTTGTATAAGTGTTGATAAATTGTTAGTTTTTTGGTAAAATATAAAATACAGGGAGAGGGTATGGAAAATTTTAGCGTTACAATGCAACTTAATGAGAATGAAAAAACTTTGTCGGTAAAAGTATTAGGAGATATCGGGACTGCTGAAAACTTGCCAGCAATAAGAAACGAAATTGATGAAAAACTTTTATTTAACGAGTTAAATAAAGTTTCCTTTAATCTTGTAGATGCTTTGCCATCAGAAGACATTTTTGGCTTTTTGTTGGGCAGATATAAAAAAGCTCGTCAGTGTGGAATTAGAATTACAATCGAAGAAGTTTCTGAGGCTATGGATAGAGTCCTTAAAGTAGGAGGGATATATGAAATTATGCCAAAAGAAGATAATGGAGAAGCAAGCAATTAATGGCAGAACGACAATAAAAACAGCATTATGCTGTTTTTATTTGTTTTTTGTTGCTTAATTGTACAATATTTGATAAAATTTAGTCAGGAGTAATTATGAAACTTGCAAATTCATGGAAAGATTACGAAGTGCTTGCCACTGGCGATGGTGAAAAATTAGAGCGTTGGGGTGATGTGACACTACTTCGTCCAGACCCACAGGTTATTTGGCATGCGAAGTCGCCCCTTGCAAAATTTAAAGGCTTAAACGCTCATTATATCCGTGAAAACGGTGGCGGGCACTGGCAGAACCTTGGCAAAGTGCCAGAGGCATGGACAATAAGTTGGAAAAGTTTAAAGTTTATCATCAAACCTATGGGATTTAAGCACACGGGGCTTTTCCCAGAGCAGGCAGCAAACTGGGAGGAGATGATGAGGCTTATTAAAAATGCAAAACGCGAAATAAAAATCTTGAACCTTTTTGCTTACACTGGCGGGGCGAGCGTCGCATGCGCAAGTGTGGGCGCTAGCGTCACTCATATTGATGCAAGCAAAGGTATGGTAGAGCGCGCTAAAGAAAATGGTCGACTTAACGGCATAAACAATATCCGATTTATTGTGGACGACTGCGAAAAGTTTATTGAACGTGAAATTCGCCGTGGGAATAAGTATGACGCAATTATCATGGATCCGCCGAGTTATGGCAGAGGTCCAAATGGTGAAATGTGGAAACTTGAGGACAAGCTGTATGACTTTGTTTTGCAGACGAAGAAAATACTGTCTGATAACCCGCTGTTCGTGCTGATTAATTCCTATACAACGGGTTTGCAGGCGAGCGTGCTAAAAAATATTCTAACTCTTGCCTTTGGCGAGGGCGGAATAGATGCCGACGAGGTCGGCTTGCCAACGCGTGAAAAAATTGTGCTTCCGTGTGGTGCACGTGGACTGAAAGTGTTTTAAAAAGACTGGAGAAGATATGAAACTAACAAACAAGCAAAAGCGTGAAATGGTGCGGAAAGATTATGATGCGATTTCGGATGTTTATATCAAAAACTGCTCAGAACTGGATTTTTATCTTCCTTATGTAAACGAGTTTATGAAAAATTTGAAACGCAAAAGCATTTTAGATTTGGGATGTGGGCAAGGCGTGTTTGCAAACTATTTTCATGAAAATGGATACTTTTCAGAGGGGATTGACTTTTCAAGTAATTTGCTTGAATACGCTAAGAGAAACTATCCGTATATAAATTTTATACATTATGATTTTTGCGATTTTGATACGACGAAGAAGTATGACGGAATTTTTATTAAAAATGTGCTATTTCATGTGCCAGAAAATGATATTAAAAAGCTGTTTATAAAACTCAACGACTGGCTTGAAATAGATGGAAAAATTTGCATTCTTATGGAGATTCCAAAACAAGAGGGTGAACAAATTTTAGCTGAAGAGTTTGATGAGAATTTGAAAGTTTATTACAACTATATGAAACCAGAAAAAGTAACAAGTCTTTTAAAAGAAGCTGGTTTTGAAATAGACAAATGTGAGACAGTTACTAATAATGAAAATGCTACTATTTATGCCTATGGCTTAATGTTTATTTTGGCAACAAAAAAGTGAGGTAAAATGCAAAACTTAAATGTACTATATGAAGATAATCAAGTTGTGGTGGTGATTAAACCGCAAAATGTGCCGTCACAAGCAGATGAAAGTGGCGACCTTGATTTATTAACTCAAGTTAAAGAATATATAAAAGATAAGTATCAAAAGCCTGGTGAGGCGTTTATTGGGCTTGTGCATAGACTTGATAGGCCGACTGGCGGGCTTATGGTGTTTGCTAGAAACTCAAAGTCGGCAGCAAGGCTTTCGGCGCAGCTTCAAAATGACAGCATGAAAAAGACGTATTATGCGGTGTGTCAAGGTGTGCCAAAAGAGAAGAGTGGCACTCTTATAAACTTTCTTAAAAAAGATGAAAAAGAGAATATTGTTAAAATCGTTCCGCAGAGTGAGGCTGGGGTAAAGCGCGCAGAGCTTAGTTATAAAGTGCTTGCCTTTACGGAAGAACTCAGTCTTTTGGAGGTCAAAATTGTCACAGGGCGCAGCCATCAAATTCGCGTTCAAATGGCTGGAATAGGTTGCCCGCTTTATGGCGACAATAAATATGGCAAAGAGAAAGTTCGGGCAAGCAAAAATCTTGGCTTATGGGCAGGAAAACTTGAGTTTACTCACCCAGTGAACAAGACTAAAATGGTATTCTCGTGTCCGCCAGATTTAAGCAAAGCTCCTTGGAATAAATTTTATATGGAAAAATATTTTGTGAGGTAGTCATGAAAAAACGTAGCGAAATTGAAGAAAAATACAAATGGGACTTATCTTTTTTATGTAAAGATGATGCGGAGTTTGAAAAGCGGTTTTCAGCTGCTTCAAAAATAGTTGAGAAGTCAGACAGATTTAAGGGAAAGCTAAAGGATAAAAAAGTTTTAAAAGAAAGGCTTGATGAAGAAGAGGAGTTTTGCAAAGAATTTTATCCAATTTTGTATTTTGCTTCTCACATGACAGACGTTGATTTGAAAGACACCAAAATGCAAAATTATGAGGAGCGTTGTAATATTTTGCTTCGAAATTATGATATAAAAACCGCTTATCAAGGTCCAGAAATGGCGCATTTTTCAAACGCATATCTTGATGAACTTATTGTTGACCCCACATTTAAAGATTATGACAATATGTTTAAAGCTATCAAACGCAACAAAAAACACGCATTGTCGCATGAATTATCAAAAGCGGTTTCAGGTATGGACTTTTTAGACTTTCATAATACTTTCTCACAGTTTAGTGATGCGGGGCTCAAATTTGAGGATGCGGTTGATAGCAAGGGCAAAAAGTATGAACTTAACGAAGGCACTCGCATGAAACTTCTTGAAAGCAAAGATGAAGCTTTGCGCAAATCTGCATATCTAAACATATTTAAGGGCTACGGGCAATTTATCGAGTTTTTGACAGAAAACTATAAAAACAATATCAAGGCTACAGTTTATTTTAACAAACTTCACAAGTACAAATGCTACTTTGACAGCATTTTTGACGGACTTAATGCAAGTTATAAAGTTTATGAGCTTTTGATTAAAAAGGTACATGAAAATATTCCACTTATCAACCGTTTTTTCAATGCACGTAAGAAAAAGCTTGGCATGAGCAAACTTCATAGTTACGACCTTTATGTCCCAGTTGCTAAAAGCGCTAAGAAGTTTAGCTATAGTGAAGCGTGCGAGCTTGTTAAAAACGCGATGAGTGTGCTTGGCGAGGAGTATGTCGAAGAGCTTAACAATGCTATGACTTCACGCCGCATTGATGTAATGCCAAACGAAAACAAACGTAGTGGCGCCTATGAAACCGCCACTTACGGCTATCCGCCAATCGTACTGATGAATTTTGATGAAACCCTTAATTCAGTGTCAACGCTTGCTCACGAACTTGGACACGCTATGCACTCATATCTTGCTTGCAATGCCCAACCAAGACAAAAAAGCGGAACGCCGATTTTTCTTGCTGAAATTGCCAGCACTACAAATGAGGCGCTTTTGTCACAGTATTTGTTAAAAACTTTGCCAAAGGAAAGATTGTACATTTTGGATGATTTCCTTGTCGGAGTGCAATCTACCATCTTCCGTCAAACAATGTTTTCGGAATTTGAAAAGTATGCTATTGAGCAGGTGGAGAAAGATATCCCATTGGATAAAGATAAATTAAACGGAAAATATTTTGACCTTTGTAAAAAATATATGCCTGCTTTAACTTTGCCAGCAGAGCTTAAATATGAGTGGGCGCGCATACCACACTTCTTCTATAATTTCTATGTTTACAAATATGCCACGGGTATGATTTGTGCTCTTAACTATTCAAGCCGAATTTTGGCAGGGGAAAAGGGGGCTCTTGAAGACTATATGAAATTTCTTTCTTCTGGCAGCAGCAAGGACAACTTGACTATATTAAAAGAAACGGGCTGTGACCTTGAAGATGAAAAAACATACGACAACGCCTTTGCTTTAATCAAAGCTTTTGTAGCTGAGTATGAACAATTATAATAGTTAATTACTAATAAAATATTTAATATAGATTATTATTACAAATAAATAGCGGAACTTAAGGGCTAAAAACTTTGAAACTAGTGAAAAAATCATGTCATACTTGACATGATTTTTAACACTCCTCAAAAAGCTCTTCTGCGTAAGGTAGTAACAATTCACTTAATTCACTCTCTTCACAATGTTCCAAATTAATTTTTGTTGGGAAATATTTTTTTTGATAATATTCTGTCACAATCTCTGGTTCTTTTTCGCCAGGCGCCAATTTAAACAAATCAACCCATGCGATATGGTACGATTTTTGCTTTACGCCAGTACCTGCAAATTCATAACAATTCGCATCTTTCAAATATTCTTTGGGAATGCCTAATAGAATCTGTGCAATAGAAATATCAAGACATCCGTGATCATTTATAGAACCTCTAACATAAATTCGTGCAATTTTTTCTAATTTTGGTATTTTATGGATATAATGGGTTGGGGATGTATGATCATTCATCATGGTAAAAATACCTTTGTCGCTGTTGGCGAAATCAATATAAAATGCCTCACCCCCATGCATAATAGCATATTCATCACAAAACATGCCGCAACTATATTCGGGATCGCACACGAATTTTCTCTGTATTGGTTTAATTTTTCTTGCGAGATTGTTTAATTGTTCAACTTTTGCCTCATTTAAACTAATATTGTATATAAAATCCCACCATGGATAATCATCGTCAAATCCATCTATTTTTTTTAAACTTTTTATCAAATCAGTTTCTTCAACATCATAAGATTTATTAACACCATTGGCTCTGAATTTTTGTATTTCTTTTAATCTTTGTTCAGCAGATTCATAATAATCCATTTAAATTCTTCCTTAAAATTATTATATCTTAATTAAATCTGTTTGTCAATATAAATTTTATAACTTGGCATTTAGGAGTGTGCTTGATATTATACAAGTGGCGTCGCTTCGCTCCGTCAGACAAGCACGTGCCTACAACTTAATTTCTTTGCAAAAGAGCGGTTTGCTGGCGGAGCGTAAGGCACACCATTTTTTTGCTTTTTCGTTTTCTTCTCTCTAATTTTTATGCAAATATGCACACATTTGCACTTTTAAACTACAATGGTATTGTAGAGGTGAAATTAAATGCAAGAGTTTTTACAATTTAAAGATGTAACTTACTTTTACCAAACTAAAGAAAGCGAAATTCATGCACTTAACAAACTTTGTTTTAGTGTAAATGAAAAAGCTTTTGCGTCTATTGTAGGCCCTTCTGGCTGCGGTAAAACGACTATTTTATCGCTTACGGCGGGGCTGCTTGAGCCTAGCGAGGGGCAAATTCTGCTTGACGGAAAGCCCATAGCTAAAAATGATTCTCGAATAGGGTATATGTTTCAACGTGATCATTTATTCGACTGGAGAACTATTTGGCAAAACATTACGCTGGGGCTTGAATTACAAAAGAAAAATAAAGACGCACAAAAGCTTGCTTTAGCAGAGGATTTATTAAAAAAATATGACCTCTACAATTTTAAAGACAAAAAGCCTACCCAGCTTAGTGGCGGAATGCGCCAAAGAGTTGCGCTTATACGAACGTTAGTTTTAGAACCTAGCCTGTTACTTTTAGACGAGCCTTTTTCGGCATTAGATTTTCAAACACGTCTTAAAGTGTGTGATGATGTTTATGACATGATAAAAGGTGAACAGAAAACTGCGCTGCTTGTCACGCATGATATATCGGAAGCAATTTCCATGTCGGATAGGGTGATAATACTTTCAGGACGACCAGCTTCTTTAAAAGAATGTTTGGATTTAGACCTTGAAGGTGACACTCCTCTAAAAAAGCGTGAAGCAAGTGACTTTGGTAAGCATTTTGAAAATATATGGAGAAACCTTACAAGTGAACAAATTATCAAAAGCCCATGAAAAATACCTAAAAAAGCTGAGAAAAGATAAAATTATTGTCATTTTCTGGCGAATTGCACTTTTTGCAATTCTTCTCGGGCTATGGGAACTGTTTGCAAGCGTGGGGGTGCTTGATCCGTTCTTCTTTTCCAGTCCATCTCGTATAGCGGTTACGCTTGTCGACCTTTTTGCCAGTGGCAATCTTATATTGCATATCTGGACTTCACTTTATGAAACTATATTAGGGTTTATTATTGCGATTGTCCTTGGTATGCTTATTGCTATTGCGCTTTGGTGGAGTGAGAAGCTTCGGAAAATTATGGAACCTTATCTTATTATCCTTAATAGTCTACCTAAAATTGCGCTTGGACCTATGATTATCTTCTGGGTGGGCTCAGGTACAGGTGCAACGATTGTAATGAGTGTGCTTATATGCATTGTCATTACCATAATTTCTATGCTGAATGCTTTTATTTCTTGTGATAAGGATAAAGTGCTGCTTATGAAATCTATGCGGGCTAATAAGTTTCAAATTCTTTATAAGCTTGTTATTCCTAACGCAATGCCAGAATTTGTTTCAGTGCTTAAAATTAATGTTGGTATGAGCTGGGTCGGCACCGTTATGGGCGAATATCTTTCAAGCAGGGCAGGCCTTGGTTACCTCATAAACTATGGCAGTCAAATGCTCAAACTTGACATTGTAATGACTAGCATTGTATTACTTTGTGTTATTGCGGGCGGAATGTATGGTCTTGTAAGTCTGCTTGAAAAACGGCACCAAAAATAAATCGAATAACAAAAATATACCCAAAACGCTAGATAGCGGATATAGCATGGAAACTATGTTTCCAAAACCTAAGAAGCTTAATATAAGCGGAGCGAGTATACTTGCCACATTTGCACTTTTGACACCAATCAGCCCTCTCAAAGATTGCCCAAGTGTGAACACGGCAGAAAAAAGTGTCGTTAGGCAGCCAAATAAGATTACTAATTGCATAAGCGCGCCTTGTAATCCGCTGAAAAGCGAAATGAGCGGCATTTCCTCATTAAAGTTTGAAGGATTTTGAAGTAACACAAAATTTGCAAGCAGCAAAATTGCCCCAAGCACGAGTGCGCTTAATATGCTCACTTGTGCTTTTTGTTTCTTCGATAAGCTTTCGCCTAAGTTTGCAAGAAGCACGCTTGAACTTGCTGTATTTAATATCACATACATGACTGCGTAATAAATGCCTAGGTAGGAATAAACATGTGTTTCAGTGCCAAGTTTTGCTTGTGATGCCACGTTTGCTATCAGCATGAAAACCATAATTGGCACTATGATTAAATTGGCTTTTTCAAGGTAGCCTAAGCCTTTTCTATTAATTATAAAACATGCAAATCCAATTATAAGCAAAAAGGGGTAAGCGATAAAACTACCAAGTTTGTTTAAGACATTAAAGCAGCCAGCAAACATGGCAGAGGAAAGTATTGTGCAAATAACTATGTTAATCAAATTAGAATATTTTGATTTTTGTAATCTTTTTACTGCCTTTTCGCCAGCGGAAAGCAAAAAAAAGAAAAGTGCAGCGAATAGTATGGTGGCTAATACTATGCAAGGATAGGATAAAAGACCAAAACGCGAAAAGAAAACCACAATTTCCTTTCCGCTTAAAAAGCCAGATCCTATTACGGTGCCCACTAAGATTAAAAAGGTGTATAAGGACTTTTTCATAGTATATTCTATTAGAAATAGAGTTATATAATTCATTATTAGGAGAAAATATGTACAATTGTAATTATAAAACAGGCGACTATTTTGATATGCACAACTGTCAAAATAATTGGCCAGAAGACTGGGATTTCGGATTCAGACCTGAACGTCCTTGTAATTGTAGACCACAAATAAATCCATGTGATTATAAGTGGGATTGCAAAAATCCATGCCCTTGTCATAACGCTAGACCATGTGAACGTCCTTGTCATAACGTATGTGACAGACCGTGTCATCGTCCATGCAACAGAGCTTGTCACACTCCATGTGATTGTAACAAGCGACCAAATAATTGTGGCTGCATGAATTTTAGTATTCCGAGCTCTGCAATATTCTTTCTTGCAGGAAGTATGTTTGGCCGTAAATGCTGCTAAATTTAAAACCCACCAGTATTCTGGTGGTTTTTTATTTTAAAAATTTTTGGCAGTAAAACTTGAAAGTGGAAACTTACGCAAATATAATCTAGGCAAAGCGTGGGAGGAAGGCAATGCTAGATGAAGAAGAAAAGCTTAAAAAGGCACTCATGAAAAAAGCTCTTGGTTATGACACTCAAGAAGTGGTGATGGAGTATGCTCTTGATGAGAATGGTCAGGCGAAGCTTACCAAAAAGAAAGTGACCAAAAAACATGTTAGCCCAGACATCACGGCGATGCGAGTGCTTTTTGAAAAGTTTTCGGGAGGTGATTTAGCAGAACAAATTCGTAACATGTCTGACGAAGAACTTCAAGCTGAGCGAGCACGACTATTAAATATTTTAAAGGAGGAAGAGGATGGAAGTATATGAGTGTTCTCACAAAGTTAAGTGCGACTTTGCAGGTTGTCGAAATGTCGCAAGGTTCACTTTTGTAAAGAAAGGGCTTCTTAGGCGCGACATATGTCTTTGTGAAGAGTGCGTAAACGAACTTTATGATGCGGCGAAGAAAATTAAAGTGCCAAAGGCGGTAGCAAGCCCGTTTAAACTAAATAAGAGGTTGAAAAAAGATGAAAAACAATAAAACAGTAGTAAATGAAGTAATTGAAGATTTTAAAAGACGACAACTTGAGCGCAAGCCCTTTGAAACTAATTGGCAAATCAATATGAACTTTTTAATGGGAAACCAATATTGCAATGTGGGCTATGGCGGGCTTGTCGAGGAGGCGGACAAACAGTTCTTTTGGCAGGAGAGGGAAGTGTTTAATCATATCGCTCCGCTTTATGATGTGCGAACGGCCAAACTGACGGGGTCAAAGCCAAAGTTTACTGTCGTGCCTGCGACTAATGATGAAAGTGATAAGCAAACTGCCAAAGTATCCAAAAAGATTTTGGAATCTGTACATTATAAGCTTTGTATCGACGAGAAAATCAATCAAGCAATAAAATGGAGTGAAGTTACTGGGACAAGCTTTTATAAAGTAACTTGGAATGGGAAGCTTGGTCAAGTAATTGCAAACAGTGAGGAGGGCAATTCTATCCGCAGTGGTGAAGTTGAGGTCGAAGCGATTAGCCCTTTTGAAATATATCCTGATTCGCCAACAAGAGAAAGCTTAAACGATTGCCAAAGCATTATTCATGCTAGGGCATATTCTATAGAAGAAGTTAGAACCATGTACGGCCTTGATTTAAAAGGTCAGGATATTAATTGTTACAGTCTTGACAATGTTTTAAATGGCCTAGGAGGGCTTGGCTATAATGCTACCACTACTAAATTTGTAGAGGGCACTAAGACAAATAGTGCGCTTGTGCTAGAAAAATATGTTCGGCCTTGTGCTTCCTTTCCAAAAGGTAGGTTGATTATTGTAGTAGGCGATGTACTTGTTTACGATGATGAACTGCCTTATTTATGTGGCGATGATAAAAAGCGCGATTTCCCGTTTATTAGACAAGTTAGTTTGGAGCAAGCGGGCTGTTTTTGGGGAAGCAGTGTGATTGAAAGATTAGTGCCAGTACAGCGTGCCTACAATGCTGTTAAAAATCGCAAACATGAATTTATCAATCGTTTAACCTTAGGAGTACTCAGCATAGAAGATGGCTCAGTTGACCTTGAAAATTTAGAAGAGGAGGGCTTATGTCCTGGCAAAGTCATTGTCTATCGCCAAGGTGCACAGCAGCCTAAATTCTTGTCAGGAGAAGCAATTCCATCTGGTTTTGCCGATGAAGAGAGCAAACTTCTTGATGAATTTAATAGAATAAGCGGAGTCAGTGAAACTCTTGGTACAGATTATGTAAACGCAAACATGAGTGGTGCGGCGCTTGAACTTATGATAGGTCAAGATGAAGCCAGATTAAACACCACAATAGAAAGTATTCGCAGTGCTTGTATTAACATTGCTAAGCGAATATTAAGGCTATATAAGCAATATGCACTTTTCCCTCGTCTAGCAAGACTTATTGGCGACAATGGACAAGTTGAAATGTTTTACTTTTCCTCCAACGATATTTCAAGTGACGACGTGGTCATTGATGTTCAATCAGAACTGTCTGACAGCTTAACAGGCCGTCGAGAAATGGTTTTTAGTTTACTTAAAGCGGGCGTGCTTCATGACGAAGAGGGGAAACTTTCCTCGCGTATGAAAAATAAAGTGCTTGAAATGCTTGGCTTTGGAAATTGGGAAAATGCTCAAGATATTTCCGAGCTTCATATAAAACGTGCTGACAATGAAAATCTTAAAATGCTGGATGGAGTTGTCGTTAAAGTCAGCCCTATTGATGACGCTGAACTTCATATTGCGGAGCATATTTCCTTTATGCTTGGTGGCGAGTATGAGAAAGCTCTTAAAAACAATGTAAAATTAGAGGATGTATTTTTGGAACATATAAATCAACATAAAAAAACTTTGAGTGAGGTGAAAGTATGAACGAAGAAGAATTTAGAGAACAACCATTAGAGGAACCGGCAAATGTTTCTATTGAAACGAAGAATGAGTGTGCTGTGAGTGAGAATGGCTCTCTACCCGATACTTTAATTCGACAAGATGAAAATCCCGAAGAGCAAACGTTTGGCAAATTCAAATCTGCACAGGCGCTTATTGACGCCTATAACAATTTGGAAGCCGAGTTTACAAAAAAGTGTCAAAAGCTTAGTCAACTGGAAAAAGATAAAGTTGAGGTGGCTCCTCGCAACTTCAGCGAGCAGCTTAATCAATTCCTTTTGAAAAATGAAGAAGCTATGCAGTTTAAAGGGGAGCTTGAAAATATTGTAAGTTCCAATAATGAGCTGCAAAAAATGGATAATCCGTATGAGGCAGCATGGGCGCAATTAGTACTATCGCACATGCACACCAAAAAAGTGGATGATCCTATTATTAATCGATACCTTGTTTCTAGCGAGGAGATTAAAAACAAGATAGTTGAAAGTTATCTTGATGCGCTCAAAGAGCAAAAATCACCAATCATCATTTCTTCGCAAAAGGGTGAAAGAGTGTCAAGCAGCAAGCCTGACACTCCAACTTCCCTTAAAGAAGCGAAATCGTTGGTGGAAAAAATGTTTAGTTAAAAAAGGAGAAAATTATGGTTACATTACAAACCGCTGAAAATGCCCTTAAAAGTGTTTATTTAGGAGTCGTTGCTGATCAAATTAACGTTTCAGCAAGCCCACTTTTAGCTAAAATTAAACGTTCTAGTAAGGATATTTTCGGAAAAGAAATTGTTAAAGCTGCTCCATTTGGAATAAATGGCGGCTTTGGTGCTGGCACCGAAACGGATGCACTTCCTGTTGCTGGTAATAGTCATTATGCACAAATGCGTGCAAGCCTTAAAAACCTATATGGTAAATTTGAAATTTCTGACAAGGCAGTTCGTGCTTCTGCAAGCAATGTGGGAGCTTTTGTCAACCTTCTTGCAGACGAAATGGAATCACTTGTAAAAGCTTGCAGTTTCAATTTAAGCCGTATGCTTTATGGAGATGGTGAGGGGCTTGTTGCTACTGTACAATCAGTTGCTTCTGATAAAACGCTTACTGTAGATAGTGTACGTAACATTGTGGAAGGCATGATGCTTACTCCATATATCACTGGTTCAAGACTTGGTAAAGGACCTATGAAAGTTGTTTCAGTTGACAGAGTCAATAACACAATTAAATATGATACTTCTGATTTTACCACATCTATAACTGCAAATGCTAAGCTTTATGTTCAAGGTTCAAAAGACAATGAACTTACAGGTATTGAAGCATTGTTTAGTGGTACTACTTTGTATGGTTTAAATAAAGCAGACTACAACTGGCTTAATTCTTTCCATGACAATGCTGAAAGTGAAATTTCTGATATACGTATTCAAAGTGCCATCGACTTTTTAGAGGAAAATGCTGATTCTTCTATCAACTTTATTTCAACCTCTCGTCAAATTCGTCGTGCTTATCAGCAATATTTAAATATCTATCGTAAGAATGTAGATATTGTAGAACTTGCAAATGGGGCTAAAACCATTAGTCATAACGGAATACCTGTATACGCTGACAGATTTGTAGAGCCTAGCAGCATGTATCTTCTCAATACTGATGACTTTACACTATATGAACTTTGCGATTGGAAGTGGATTGAAGATGAGGGCGGCAGAGTGTTAAGACAAAATGCAGGTTATCCTACTTATAGCGCAACACTTGTTAAATATGCTGAACTTATTTGCGACAAACCATTTGGTCAAGGAAAAATTTCTAATGTTAAGTTTACAGTAGAAGATCCATATAAAACATATATTCCTACTACAACTGGTGCATAGTTTCAAAAGGAGTTTTAAGTGTGAAGAATTATTGTTTAATAGAAAATGATCCACTTTTTATTGCTCAAAGATTGAAAGAAGTGGACAAAAGTTATTTTATACTTTTTAATTTAAAAGAAAAACGTTATGAAGTGCATTCAACGCAGCAGTTTGGTGGGTCATTTTGTTTCAGCGTAAAAGATGACGTTTTAGACGAGCGTGCCATCTTTTACGCGCTTAAAACTCGCAAAGAGAAAATGGATGAAATTATAAAACAAATGGATGCAGAAAATGATAAGTTGCAAAAAAAACAACTGCATTCTGCAGTAGAAAAAGTTGTGGAGGAAATATTATGAAAAGCTATGAAATTTTAAGACTTGCTTGTGACTTTACACAAAATCCTCTCCGTGAAAAGCTAAACAGCACGGACATATCCAGTCTTACAACGGCAGAAAGCAAGGTCGCTGATAGTTATTTAAATTGTCTAAATCTTGTTATCGGCGAAATATGCGAACAATATTCGCCTGTAACCACGGAGGAAATTTTAGAGGTAAATAATTTGAAACTTACATTCGATCAATTTTCTAAAAAACCGTTAAATATCTTTTCTGTAAAGAATACTAAAGGACGCAAGATAAGATATAAAATCTTTGATAAATACATTTTGGTGTTTGCTGACAAAGCCAAGATAATATATTCTTATTCGCCCGAAGCTGCCACTTTAGTTAGTGATATTGACTTAATGATACCTGCAAGAGTTATAGCTTATGGAGTTGCAAGAGAGTATTTTCTGCTTCAGGGACAGGGGGCAGATGCGGACATTTATGAAAACCGATTTAAAGAAAGCTTAAAGCTGTTTATAAGCAAAAAGACTGCCGTGCGCCTGCCTAGGAGGAGGTGGTTATAATGTTTTATCCTAAAAAGTTAAACTCTTTTAAGAGAAATAAAAAGCTTTTTAAATTTGACCTATTTGAAAAATGTCAAGTTCGCAGTAAAAATGAGGAAGAACTTGAATATCACGATTGTGTTCGTTGTTACAATTTTCGAAACAAAGGTAACATGCTTTCCTGTGGTTATGGCGTGCGCGACTTACAAATGCCTACCAGCACTACTGATTTAGACAATGAAGTAGTAGTAGAGTATGCAGGCAGTGAAATATTAAATATATGGAATTTTGCATGGTTCAATGAAACAGGCAATGTGATTGAGTACTATCTATTTTATTTCAATGATGAAGCCACATTGGGATATGAAAATATGTTTTGGACAAGACCAATAAGACTTGTCAGAAAAACAGAATACACCTCCACACCAATTGGAATGAGCTATCGTATAAATGGTTCTGACTACATGCTTTTTTCAGCAGCAGATGGCGATGTTTTTGTTTTTGGAGCAGGCTATAATACTTATCTTTCTGATGCGCCAAAACTCATGTCTTGCTGCAGTCATGATGACATGCTTTATGCACTTACTGCCACTGCGCGTCCTAAGCTTGTATATTCTGACAATAAAAATCTTTTAGAGTGGAAGAATAACACCACTCAGCATATAGAATTTACCGATGATCGAGGAAATCCGTCGGTCGTAATGTCTTTTAATGACTACTTGTATGTTTTTCGAGATTTTGGTATTACACGAATATCAACTTATGCGTCTTCTGGGGAATTTAATATCAATCATATGTTTCAATCCAGCAGTTATATTTATCCAGGCTCCATCGCTTCCGATGGAGAGAATGTTTACTTTTTGACTACAGATGGCTTCTATCGTTTTGATGGAGTCAATGTCAAAAAACTGAAATTAAATTGTCGTGAAGTGATTTCAGACGGCCGTAATCTAAGTGCAGTATGTTTCGAAAGTAAATATTATCTTGCTTGTCGGGTTGACTTTGGCGACCAGCAGAAAATTGGCTGTGAAAGTTATGAAAATGGATATATAAACAATGCAATTATGGTATATAACATAGAAAATGGCAGTGTGGATTTTTTACGCGGTGTAGACGTAAAAAAAATCATTGCTCTTAATAATCCTTATAAATGTAAAGTGGTAATGTGCTTTAATAATCAGCACATAGGGCGCATGGGGGAACTTGTCACTGATGGTAATATTTTTGGTGAAAAACCATATAGCGTGTGGGAAAGTCCCATGAGTGATTTCGGAATGAGTAATCGTGTTAAAAAACTGGAAGAGTTTTCTTGTTTTGCAACTGGAAAGTTCAATATTACTATAGCGACTGAAAAAGAGCAAAGAGTATTTGCAGTTGAGCCTCAGCAAAAACAGCAGACTTTTCGTTGTGGACTTGCAGGGGAAAAGTTTAAAGTTACTATAGAAAGTAATGGAAATGGGAGCATATCCAACTTTAATTTATCAATGAGTGAACAATGATAATTTTCAACTTAAACCATATCTCATACCTTGCTAGAAAAAAGTTATATCAAGAGGAGAAAGCTATGAAACATATTTTTATAAGCGAAGAATTGAGGGGTAAGGGAAATGGATTTTTGGAATGAGCTTGTCAGCGTAGTAATCAGTAATGGTATATTTGCTACGCTTTTCGTGTTCCTATTTTTCTACCAACTTAAAGATAGTTCAAAACGTGAAAAAGCATATCAAGACACCATTGAAAACTTGACAGAAAGGCTTCAAGTAATTGAGGATGTCAAAGAGGAAGTCACTGAACTTAAAGAACATATTTTAAAGGAGCAAATACATGAAAAACAGAATAAAGTCATATAGTTTTTGGACTGCGCTTGCAGGGGCGGCGGTTGTATTAATGGAAGCTCTTGGCAAGTGTTTTGGATTTTCGGTGGATAATGAAATTGTTACTGGCGTTGTAATGGCAGTAGCGGGTTTGCTGGTTGTACTGGGGGTTGTAACAATGCCAAAAGGTGAAAGTAGTGATAAACAAGATCAGACTTCAGAGGAGAGTAATCAGACTCAAGAACAAGAAGATACAAACCACATGAAAGAAAGTCAAAATGCAGAAAAAGAAACAAAATAAAAACGAAGAGGCAACGCCTCTTCGTTTTTTGTCAAATTAAACTGTCTTTATGCTACTAAACCGAGTCCAGTGTAGAATTTGTAGTTTGTGTTATAGTCGCCAGTTGTTTTTACAACCTCAAAGGCAATTTCAAAGTAGTCGCATCCGTCTGAGCCAGTGAATTTTTCATGATTGAGTATTCCATAACTGTAATATGCATTTTGAGGTTCATCGGTAGGCTCGGGCTCGACAAGTTTGTACCAGTCTTTAAGTTTGGTGGTGCCGACAAGGCGTACGGGGTCGGAGATTGCTGTTGTTCCGTCATAATCAACCATGCATTTTAATATGCCGCCTCCGACTTCAGGGTTAAATTTGCCGATTTTAAATCCTTTTTTATCGGGGGCTATTCCGAATAAGCACAGCGTGCTGCTTTCCTTTCCATAGTTGAATGGACCGTCTTTAACAGTGATAGACTGTGTTTTAAGTTGTTTCCACTCGCCGCCGTGTTTATAGTAATTTACTTTTACATTGATTGTGATTGAAGCGTTTTTGTCATAGACTTCATCTCCGTCCTCGCCAGCGTCGTATTTGAAATGAACCATGAGGTTGTCCAGCTTTTGCTCTTCACTAAGCATAAGCACTGCGCTTTGATATTCATTGGCACCAATATGTTCAAATTCCTTGCCTTTTTCACTTGCAATGAAGAAATTGTTACCGTAGTAGTCAATCACTTCAGAGGCAGGGAAGCGGTTGGTGATGATGTCATTTTCACTGTCGCTTCCTATGTGTACGTATTGAAAGGAGTCATTTATAATTGCGGAAACTACAGCAGTATAATTGCGCCCAACGGTTATTGTTTCATTAAGAGTTTTGCCTTCCTCTTGCGTATCAATGACATTTCCATTAGCGTCGCGATATTCTATTAAAGTATTGGCGGTATAGGATTGCACCGTGTCATGACTTAATGCATTTTGTCCGATGACATTGTTTAAGATGTAACTTATAAGTCGATTAGTTTTGTATGAGTTTAACCCGACATAAGTGCCTATTTTGTCAAACACGCCTTTGATAAACTCAAGCGCCGCGTCTACATTTTCAAAACCTTGAACATTGATAATAGGCGTGCCGTCTGATGCAAGGCTTGTCGTGATGTTTGATGGTGTCAAGTCCATAGTGATGCAGTAAATGACATATTCAAGCGCCTTGACATAGTCAGAATAGCTGTCAATTCCCGTCTGCTCAGCCGTCCCTAAATAAGCAGTGGAGTATGGTGTTTGGTTGTTTGAGTAGTAATTCGATATTGGAGTTTCGATGTAGGCATTAGATATCAAGCTATTTGCGATGCTAGGTTTTGAATACACACTGTAAGTCATATCATGAATAAATCCTAAAGGAATCGCTTCGCTACCAAAAGTCCAATTCCATGAAAAAGAAGTGTTAGCGGTCATTTTAATTATGTCTTCAAATTCGTTTTTTGAGTATAATATTCCATCTATTTCTTCGCTTCCATTGTCATCTTGTGTGTAAATTATTAAATTATTTGTGGTAGTTTTGTTTGTGACTTGATAGCGGATAGAGTCGTAGTAGTATTCTTGTGTTTTGTCAATAAGAAGCGGGCGTATTGTATTTGTAGGCTTTTGAGGCGTTGGGTTAAATCGATTAAAATCAGAAAATCCATATATGTATGATAAGTTAGATAGAATATTCCATGCGTATTGTCCATAATAACTTTCGTTTCCTTCGCCCACGGAATTATCATAGTCGTAGTGGTTTGGGCGATATAAAACCTTTGTGCCATAAAGTGGCACAGTTTGAGCGCGCTCTAGTTCAGTTTGAAGCTGGTCATAAGTGAGTTCGCCATTATGAAAGCGGTCAAGAAGGTTTTGGTGGAAATTTGAACTGCCACTGGAACAACCCGTACCAAGCAGGACAAACATTGCGACAAATACGGCACACATGACTCTTGCAAATCTTTTCATATCATTATTATAATTCAAAAATATATAAATAGCAAATTTTTTCATAAATATATTGCAAAAATGTTAAATTTATGATATAATCAAATTGTAAAATAAATTTTGTGAGGTGATTTATGAAAAATCAAGAATTAGAAAAATTACAAGCTAAATTAAAGTCTGAAAATACACAAAAGGGCTTTAGTTTTCCAAAAAAATTGGCAGCTGCAATTGCCGCTTTTACGATGTCAGCGTCCATGATATTTGGACTTGCCGCATGTGGTAATAAACAAAACACTCCAGTTGACCCTGTTAATCCTAATCCACCAGTGGTAGACCCTATTGACCCAGTAGACCCAAATCCGCCAAAACCAGACATCCCAGATGAAGAGGAGAAAAAGTTTAACGCCGCTGTTAAAACAGCAAATGAGTTTATTGCAAACGCTATGAATGCTGAAAATTTCACTAATACAGAGAATGGCGTGACTTATGAATACGCAAACGGCGAAACAAAAATCATTCAAAATGACGATATTTCATATTATTACACAAAAGACAATGTCTCCTATAAAGTCTATAACGACGGCGAAGCTTGGCGAGAAAGGGAAGAGGCAAATGCGCATGACATTGATGATGCATTAGATAAATTTAATAACATTACATGGGAAAAACTCAACGGAGAGTATCTCGTAGGAAGTAAAGGGTTAAATACTCTTGAAATTAAAATAATCAATGGTACAGCGCAATATAAATACTCTAATGCCAATGGCACAATTACAGACGTCGGCACTACACGTTTTGAAATTCCAGAAATTACACCAGAAAAAGAGGAAATTGATTGGGATAACCTTAGCGCAGAGCAACTAGCAGAACATGCTCCAAAAATGGTTGAAAATATTAAAATAACTCTTGCAGAAAATTTAAAAAGAAGTATTGGTTTAAATGGTGCAACACTAAATAATATCTTTGCTATAGATTTTGAAGGAAATAATTTGATTCTAGGATTAAATTATACAAATGGAAGTACTGGACACACATTAGGATTATATAGATATCAATTGACTAATGAAATTAGTTATAAAGATTTATATGAGAACACTTTTAAGCCTGCAAATACAAAAAGTACAAGTTTAATTGTATTTAGTATTGATTCATACTCTACAGATAATTTACCAAAAACACAGCAAGTATTTGAAAAATTATCAAAAGATGGACTATTAACATATTCAGACGATAACGATTTCCTTCATATGGCAAGAGGAGGTACAATTGTAGATTCTTCCTTAGAATGTGGGGCTACAGCTTTGAAGGTTTATAAAATAAACTCCAAAGGCATAAATTATCTCGATTTTAATGTTCGTAGTGACGGAAATACTAAAGATTTTATTACTGACTACCTTATTAATGGCAGATTAAACACCACTTATAGAAAAATAGATGAATTTGAGTATGAATTTACTGACAAAGCGCTATATAACTTTAATGGATTTGAAAAGACAATATCTCAAGAAAATGAATAAAAAACGCGGGCTTTCCCGCGTTTTTTGTAAAATATATTCGAAAAGCACTTGTTTTTTATAATTTCGACATATTTCGTTTGCAAATTCTTTAAAATTAATGGTTGTTACGAATTTTATTATAAATATTTTTAACTATTTCGTCAAAACTCTTTGTTTTTCGACGAAATTCATTTACAATTAATATGTTTTATGAAAGACAAAAAGTTGATGCATTTTAGATATATTTTCTATCCCTTTCTTGCTTTTCTTTTTGGAATAGCCATTGCAAAGGGGCTTTTTGCTGGGAATATTTTGCCTATTGTGCTTACTTGTGTACTTTTTGCGGTTTATATCGCTTTTATTATAGCCTATAGGAAGTGGAAAGGATTTGTACTTGTGCTGGCTTTCTTTTTGGTGGGCAATGGGTTCTTTTTTCTGGGGTCGCATATTTCTACAGCGCCTAGCTATGATAATGAATGTGTAGTTGTTGGGCGGGTGACGGACAACTTTAGAGATTATTCAAGTTATGATAGTGCAAGCTATTACATCGTCCTTGAAGACGTACTTATCAATGGCGAGCATGCTAAAAATGTTTATGTGAATATTAGTGCAGGCAAGGAAGACAAGCTTGAGCCTGGGGATAAACTGACATTTAAAGCCAATCTTCAAACTGCTAGGCTTTTTAATCTTGGACAGTTTAATTCTTTTTATTATAGAAATGATATAGGCTACCTTGCTTCTACCGATTATTCGCAATGCTTAGTAGTGTCTTCATATTTGACTTTTGATGAAAGTTTGCGTTTAAAAGTTAAAGATGTTTTATATTCTAATATGTCTGAAAACAATGCAAGTATTTGTTATGCTGTGCTGTTTGGTGATAAAAGTGACATTGACTATGAAGTCAAAGGTTATTATCAAAATTCAGGGATTATTCATGTTTTAACTGTTTCTGGCTTACATGTGGGATTTTTGATTGCTCTCATATATTTCGTGCTTCGTCTTTTAAGACTTAAACGCTTGCCTACGACGATTATTACTTCTATTATTCTTCTTGCTTTTAATATTGTTTGCGGCTTCACGCCCTCTGTTATGCGAGCGAGCATTATGGCTGTGATTATGATGCTGGCATCTCTTAGCGGCAGACAGTATGATAACTTGAATGCGCTGGGGCTTGCAGGCTTTATCATTTTGTTAATTAAACCTCTCTATGCATTTGATATTGGCTTTTTAATGAGTTTTTCTTCAGTCGCCGCCATATTCTTATTGTATAGACCGATTTCAAACATCTTTAAACGGGTAATGCCAGATAAACTGGCAGAATATTTAGCGTTAACGTTTTCCGCTCAAATTGGCATTTTACCTTTTCTTTCCACCTTTCAAACTTCAGTTAATTTGCTATCATTTTTTGCCAATTTATTAATCGTGCCATTGTTTTCCTTTATGTATCCACTTTTGATGATTTCTATTATTTTTATATTAATCATTCCTGCAATAGGTAAAGTGTTATGGATTTTTGACAGAGGTTTTGATTTATCTAATATTATTGCCAAATTTTTCGCTTCCACCAGCTTCCAAGTGCCACTTTTGCAATTTGACCTTGCTTTGACGATTTTTATATTCTTAATACTATTTCTTACAAGTCATTTTACCATTATGAAAAAGGCTGCTAAATTTATTTCTGGCAGTGTTATGAGTCTTTTACTTGTTGTGTCAGTTGCGGTAAACTTTATTCCTAAAGCGGCAAATACAGGCTTTTCTACTTTGAACTCAGGGCAAATGGAATGTTTGATCGCTACCAGTGAAAGCGGAAACAGCATTGTTACTTACACAAATTTAAAGCAAAGTTATATTATGCGCAATTTAAAAAATGCAGGTATTAAAAATGTAGATTATGTAGTCTTAGAAGATTTGCCAACTGAAGAGGAAATAGATTTATGGACAGGTTACAATGTTAAAAAGATCATATGTCCATGTGAGGGTGGTACAAGCATTATTTTAAATGCTGAAAGTGGAAAACCGGTAAATGCTGGCGTGTTTAATATTGAGTATGAGCAAAGCGGCTTAGGGGTTAAAATAAATTTTGACGATGTGTCAATTTTTCTTGCTAGTTTTTCTCTTAACGGTTATAATGAAATAAATAGTTATCTGCAAAATAACTTTTTCGACCTTGTTTATGTCGATGGCTCAATTTTATATAATAACCAAGGATATAATCAGATAAACTGCTTTGAGCTTGGCAATCTTGAATTTTCACTTGAGCCAGGCCGCAGCGATTATTGGAGGCTGGATTGAAAACTTTTAAGTCGCGAATTAAATCTTCTCTTGCACCATGCTATTTAGTTAATGGTGAGGATTTATTTTTGTACGACAAGGCGGTAGCCATGCTTGAAAAGGCTATGAATTTATGTTTGCCAGATTTTAACAAGGCGGTTTTTGATGATGACAACTTCAATATGCAGACCATTGTAAACGCTTGCGAATTTATGCCTATGGGAAGTGATAGAAGATTAGTTATTATTAAAAACATAGCTAAGCTAAATGAAAATGATGGCAAAATTCTGGCTGAGTATTTAAAAAATCCTTGCAAAACCACCATTTTAATGATTTTAGATTATAATAATCAGTTTTTGGCTTTCAAGACGTCTTGCGAATTTGTGGATGCAAAACGTATGGATAGAACGCTCGCAAAAAATATTATCGTCGCTGAGCTTGCTAAAAATGGTAAACAGATAAGCTCGGAGGCGGCGGAAACTTTACTTGACTATTGTAATGGCTATCTAACTTTCGCTATGAACGAACTTGATAAACTTATCTACTTTGACACAAGCGACAGCCTTGTCACCAAAAAATTAATAGAAAACGTTGTCCATAAGAATATTGAGTTCGCTGTCTTTCAACTTACGGAAGCTTTAGGTAAGAAAAATCTGGATAAAGCCATTGTGCTTTTAAATCAGATGGAAAAGCAGCCAGGTACATTAGCACTTATTACCAATCACTTTAGACGCTTATTCTTTATTGCTATATCAGATATGACCAATTCAGAGCTTGCCTCTCTTCTTTCAGTAAGGGAGTATGCAATTTCTAAGCAGCGTGAGCAGGTAAACAATTTTTCTAAAATGCAACTAAAAAAAATATATGCGCTTTTAGAGGATATAGATTATAAAATTAAATCAGGAGAGATGCTTTCCACGACCGCATTATATTATCTTGTTTTTTCTATCTTGTATATTTAACTTCCGTGTAAGATTTTTGTCGGTGTTTTTTAAGATTGAAATTATGCGCCTTTTTAATAAAATTCGACATAATATTAGATTTAACGACGTTAAATACGTTTTGCTAAATTAACGCTTCTTGCTATACTTTCCTTGCAGTCCCTAAAAAAGGGGAAATTTTAAAGGAGTAAATATGAAAAAGGAAGTGTTAAAAGCTCTTGCACTTAAAGCTAAAAACAGAATGATACACAAGAAAGAAACTGGCAACGGTTTGCATGTTGTTGACAGCGATATTGATGTAAAAGTAATTAGCGATAATGACGATTTATTCTACAGCAAGGTGCGAGATTTGCTTATGGGTGATGCCGACATTATAAATCCTATGAAGTATTTAATGGATGAAAGTCTAATGTTGCGATTAGATGCACGCGGAAGAGAAAAGTATTTACTGGATACTATTGAAAAATATCATAGATTTCGAAAAAGATTAGAAAGCGAACAAGTCATAGGTTAGTTTTTCTTCGTTTTTTATTTTGTTTTTTTGAGCGTTTAAGCTATATTTAATATATGAACAAATTTGATATAAACTCACTTAATGATGAACAGCTTGCACCTTTGAAAGAAACAGAGGGGGCTGTGCTTGTCACAGCTGGCGCTGGTAGCGGAAAAACACGATTGCTTACTCATCGCGTTGCATATTTATTAAAGGAAAAAGGTGTGTTGCCTTTTAATATTTTGGCAATCACTTTTACCAATAAAGCAGCAGGAGAGATGAAAAGTCGTATAGCTGAAATGGTGGAGGGTGCGGAGCAAATATGGATATCTACGTTTCACTCTATGTGTGCTCGCATTTTAAGGAGAGATATTGTAAGCCTTGGTAATTACTCAAAAGACTTTACTATATATTCGGAAAGCGATACTGACAAAGTAATCAAAGAGGTTTTAGAAGAACGCGGCATTATAGATGACAAAATAAAAAAATCACTTTCTCATTATATTTCTAACTATAAGAATGAAACTCTTAGCCTAGAGGATTATTTTTTGCTTCATAAAGACGAACAGGATATGCATAAAATCTGTATGCTTATTTCTGCATATGAGGAAAAACTTAAAAAAAATAATGCTTTAGATTTTGATGATTTGCTTAGGAAAACATATCAGCTTTTTGAAAGCGTGCCACAGGTGTTAGATTATTATGCTAACAGATTTAAATACATTCTTGTAGATGAGTTTCAAGATACTAACAGCGTGCAGTATGCTCTTGTCAAAATGCTTGCAAGCGTGCATGGCAATATTTTTGTAGTTGGTGATGAAGACCAATGTATTTATAGTTGGCGCGGTGCTAACTTTAAAAATATATTTGACTTTAAAAAGGATTTTAAAGATGTCAAAGTGTTTAAATTGGAAAGAAACTATCGCTCTACAGCTGGCATATTGGAGATTGCTAACAATGTTATAAAAAACAACACCACAAGACTTGATAAAAAAATGTGGACGGACAAGGACAAAGGACAGATGCCCATGCTTTATAACGCCTATGATGAGCGTGATGAAGCGCTTTTTGTCGCAAAAAATATAGAATCCTTGCACCTAAAAGGCTATGAATATAAAGATATGGCTGTACTTATGCGCATGAATGCGCTTTCAAGAAGTGTGGAAGAGGCTTTATTAAGCTTTAACATTCCGCACAAAATTTATGGCGGATTTAAATTTTATGAACGTGTGGAAATACGTAATGTTATTGCTTATCTGCGCATTTTTGTAAATAAAAAAGATGATGTTTCATTGGAGCGAATTATAAACTTTCCAAAACGCAGTATTGGCGATGTGGCTGTGGCTAAAATCAAAGCGCTCTCAGATGACAAATCTATGCTGGAGAGTATTATATCGGAAGATATTTTATCTGAACCTGCAATCTTTAAAAAATTGCAAGAATTTCGTGAAAGTTATCTTGAACTTGAAAAATGCCAACTGCCGCTTTCCGAGTTTGTTAGAAGCGTTGTAAAACAGTTCAAAATTCAAGAATCTTATAATCAAAACGAGGAAGAAGATTTAAACAGGATTTTAAATATAGAAAGTTTTATTTCTTCAGTGGAGGATTTCGAAAAACAAAATCCAGAGGGCTCTCTATCAGACTTTTTGGAAAGCGTAACCTTAAAAACTGACACCGATGAGATTGGTGAGGGTGGAGCAGTTACAATAGCCACAGTGCATTCAGTTAAAGGACTGGAATTTAAAGTTGTATTTATAATAGGTTTAGAGGATGGTATTTTCCCAATTGTTAGAAATGGTAAAACTAGCGAACTTGAAGAGGAGCGACGATTGATGTATGTGGCGCTCACCCGCGCTGAGGAACTTTTATATTTATCCCATACTTCTAAAAGATTTTTATATAAAGAAAGTCAATATCAAATGCCAAGTAGGTTTATACGTGAGCTAGGGCTTATAACTTTAGATAGCAAAAAATCGGAAAATTTAACTAAAAAAGCAATTTTTTCATCAAATACTGGCGATTTTTATGAAAACTTTACTTCAAAACCTCTTTTTGACCATAAATCGGTTTTACGTAAAGAAGTGAAAGAGAGTGCCGTGCGAATGGATACTTCTAAATACAAAGTGGGTATGAGAATTAATTATGCACGTTATGGCGAGGGAACTATTATTGAAATTTCTGAGGATGGTGAAGTTGGGGATATTATTTTCGATGATTTTGGTAAAAAAAGTTTAATGCTGGGTTCTGCTAAACTTGAAATTTTGGAGGAATGATGGATAATATTCAAAAAATGCAAAGGCTTATTGAAGAAATAAATAAACATAATATCAATTATTATGTCTATGACAATCCTACTATTTCTGACGCTGAATATGACAAATTATATTATAGTTTAGTTGACCTTGAAAAGTTGACAGGGGTTACGCTTGAGGGCTCTCCAACATTAAGAGTGGGCGACACAGTACTTGACGGCTTTACAAAAAAACAGCACGAGGTAAGGCTTTACAGTTTAAATAAGGTTCGAGATCTTGATGATTTAAAGGCATGGTTTGCGGAAATGAATTTAAAAAGCGGGGGCACAGATTTTGCTCTCGAATACAAGTTTGACGGACTTCAACTTGTGCTTGAATACGATAACGGAATTTTTCAAAACGCCACCACTCGCGGTAATGGAATTGTTGGCGAAGATGTCACAGCCCAAGTTAGAACTATTAAAAGCGTACCTTTGAAAATTAAATTTAAAAACAAGCTTATAGTTCAGGGTGAGGGAATGATGCTGCAATCCAGTCTTGCCGAATATAATAAAACTGCTGAGATAAAACTTAAAAATGCACGCAATGGTGTTGCTGGTGCTATACGTAATCTTGACCCCAAAGAAACAGCCAAGCGTAAACTAGACTATTTTTGCTATTCCATTTTAAAATGTGACGGCCATGAATTTTTAACGCAAAAAGCAATGCATGAATTTTTGGTTGAAAACGGCTTTAAGACGGGAGAATATTTTAAAGTTTTTAATGACTTTAATGAAATTGTAAAAGAAATAGACGCTGTCGATAAAATCAAAGGCAAACTTGACATGCTTATTGATGGAATGGTTATTAAAATAAATAAGGTGCAACCTCGGGAGCAAATAGGATGGACGAATAAGTTTCCTAAATGGGCGATTGCATTTAAGTTTGAAGCGCAAGAGTTATCCACTTTATTACAAGATGTAATTTGGCAGGTGGGGAGAAGCGGAAGAGTGACGCCTATTGCCTGCCTTGACCCTGTCGAGCTTGCGGGGGCAACTGTATCACGTGCAACGCTTAATAATATTGAAGATATTCAGCGCAAAAACATTTCTATAGGTAGTCGAGTATTTGTAAGGCGAAGTAATGAGGTAATTCCAGAAGTTATGGGTTTAGCCGAAGAATTGCCAAATGCAAAAGCTATTACTCATCCCGAAACTTGTCCAAGTTGTGGCGAAAAATTGACCAGGGTTGGGCCTTTACTGTTTTGTACAAATCACTTTGGTTGTCGAGAGCAAGTTGTGGACAGAATTTCGCATTTTGCAAGCAGAAATGCATTCAATATTGAGGGGTTTTCTGAGAAGACTGCAAAACTATTTTATGATGAATTAGGCGTGCGAAAATTATCTGACCTATTTGAAATTAAAATTGACGACTTATTAAAATTACCAAGTTTTAAGCAAAAAAAAGCGGATAATATCATCAATTCAATAGAAAAAAGCAAAAATATTACTTTTAATAGATTTTTGTTTGCGCTAGGCATAAGTGAGGTTGGAGATAAAACTGCTAAGGATTTAGCGAATGAATTTGATAGTTTGAATGACATACAAAATGCAAGTATAGAAAGACTTGCTTCCATTCGTGATGTAGGAGAAGTAATCGCTTTAAAAATTCGAGAGTTTTTTGATGAGGAATACAATTTAAAAGAGATTGAAAAGCTGTTTGAGCATGGTGTAAAAATTAAATATCCTGTTAAAAATACGGGAAATCTACCTCTTAAAGGTAAAACAATCGTGCTGACGGGTACGCTGCCAAATTTATCGCGAAATGAGGCTGAGGCACTTATTGAAAGTCTTGGAGGTCGAACAAGCTCTAGCGTTTCAAAAAATACAGATTTTTGTTTGTTAGGCGAAAATCCAGGCTCGAAATACACCAAAGCAAAAGCTCTTGGAATTCAAATTTTGACGCAAGAGGACCTTATTAAATTAAAAATAGCTATTGACAAAAGAGTATACGAGTAGTATACTTTTTTTGAGGTAAAAATGAAAAATCAGAAAAATTATTATGAAATTGTAAGAGCCTATAAAGTTCGAGAAGCTATATTGGATGGCGAATATTATATCAGTAATAGGGACGAACATATGGAAAGGTCGCGCTCCTGTATAAAAAATATAGAATGCATTGAAAGAGATGTTTTGCGCCCATATTTAAAAAGGCAGATTTTTGTTAAAAATTTCCCTGTACGTTATTTTTTAAATGCGCTTATGTGTTTACTCACAAGCGAAGGAGGCGAAGAGGTTTTAACCGAGGATGTTTTGGATAAAAAACTATCAGATTTTGACAAGCTAGAACTTAACGAAGTTGCGAAAGTATATAAATTAAATAAACGCGATTCAAGGCTATTACATGAATGGGATCAACTTAGATATCTTCCAGTTTATGTAGAAAAATTTATAAAAGAAAATGACATCAAAATTGTCAATAATGCAGACAAAGCAATCGCGTGCATAGACTATTGGGAAGTTAAGCCAGTGATTGATGAGTCTAGTTTGGGGTGAGTATGAATTACAAAAAAGTTATTAATAATTATATAGATGAGCAAATTGCGCTAAGCGAAAAGCACGGACATTCTTCTCTTTGCGGCAGCAGAGAGGAATTTGAAAAGGAAATGAAAAAATCTGATTTTGTCTTTAATTATATAGTAAATACATTGCTTAAAAACTCCATGGTTTACGACTTGAATCTAGGCAAGGGTATATTTTCAGGCATTTTAGCTTTAGGTGCAATAGGTGGCGCACTTGCTAACTTTTTGACAGGTTTTAATAATCCTATCATAGGCGGCGGGTGTGTAGGAATTGCATTAGCCTCTCTTAGTGCAGGCGTGCCAGAAATAATCAAGTCTTTAAAATTTCGTAGACAGTGCAAGTTGGTGGATAAGTCTTGGTTTAAGTTATGCGAATGTCCTAATTTCATTGATGACTTTTGCTTGGTAAATAATATTAGATTGGTAGAAGACCCTTTTTATGAGGAAGATAATTATTTCGAGGCAAGCGGCTGCACACTTACATTCCCTACGCCAGAGCTTGCGGGAAGAATGCGATTTTCACATTTGTCGCAGCAAACTCAAGAGGTTTAAAAATATTTATAAAAGTATGCAAATTTTACTTGACAACATGGCGGTGCCGGAGTATAATAGCCTACGTATGCTTCGTTGTCGGAGGCTGCCCTAAACAGGTATAAACAAACAACAAGTGTCAAAAACTTCATATAAACTTCGCAATTCTGCGTTTCTGCCACCGTTTTCTCGTACGCACTTAGGTTTTACTAAGCTTATACTCGAAAACGGCGTCGAGCCTTGACTTGCTGGTTTCTATAAAGTTTTTGAAGTTTCCCATATGGAAATGATGCTGATTCACTATTTTTTAGTGGAGTTGTCTAAACTAGACAATCGTGTTGTTCATGTTTGATACGCATTATTTAGAGTTTTAGATTCACGACAACAAAGTCGTGAATTTTTTAGACAAATTTTTAAAAGGAGGAAAAAATGCCTACAATAAATCAACTTGTTAAAAAAGGCCGTAAAACTTTTGAGAAAAAATCTAAAGCACCTCTTCTTGAAGAGTGCCCTCAAAAGAGAGGAGTTTGTCTTTCAGTTCGTACTGCAACTCCTAAAAAACCTAACTCAGCTCTCCGTAAGATTGCCAGAGTTAAGCTTTCAAATGGTCAAGAGGGAACTTGCTACATCCCAGGCGTAGGACACAACTTGCAAGAGCACAGTGTCGTTCTCGTTCGTGGTGGCAGAGTTAAGGACCTTCCTGGTGTACGTTATCATATTGTACGTGGTACACTTGATACTGCTGGCGTGGTCAACAGAAAACAAGGCCGTTCAAAATACGGCGCTAAGCGTCCTAAGAAAACAAAATAACAATTTTGAAAAGTTGCTAAAGCAACCTAATCAATGAATTGATTTCACTCGCATTTTGCTTGTGTTTCAAAATTGTTTTTAGGCTACGGTGCACTTACCCTTGCAAGCAAGTTCGTACTTCTTGTAATAGTTAGTTGACGCTGAAAAAAAGTATTAATCAAAAATTTATAAAGGAGGAAATTATGCCAAGAAGAAATAGCGCTGTTAAAAAAGATTGCCTTCCTGATCCAATTTATAACTCAAAGGTTGTGACTAAACTTGTAAATCAAGTTATGGAAAGCGGAAAGAAAGGTCTTGCTCAAAGAATTGTATATGGCGCATTCGATATTATTAAAGAAAAGACTGGCAGCGAAGCTCTTGAAGTTTTTAACACTGCAGTTGAAAATGTAAAACCTGTGCTTGAAACCAAGTCTAGACGTGTAGGTGGTGCTACTTACCAAGTTCCTATGGAAATTAGACCAGAAAGACGTCAAACTCTTGCTATTCGCTGGATTGTGGCATTTGCTAGAAAAAGAAGCGGTGAGCGTGGCATGGATGCTAAACTCGCTGGCGAAATTCTCGATGCTTACAATTCTACCGGCGCTTCAATCAAACGCCGCGATGAGATGCATAGAATGGCTGAGGCTAATAAAGCATTTGCACATTTCAAGTGGTAAAAAGAGCGTCCTATCGGCTTTACAACCTCGGAATTTACTAACATAAATTCCTATGGTCAGGACGCCGCAGTCCGCACTCTGCCGCCAAACGAAATCGCACTTTGTTGGCGATTTGCGGCAACTCTCGTGCGAAGAAATGCGTTGGAAGAAGATAGGCTTTGCATTTAAGCCTTGCCTAACTTGTTCTAAGCGCTAAAATTCAATAACTCTCGTGCGCAGATGGACGTTGAGGGGACGCAAGGTTGAGATTTGAAGCCTTGCGACTCATCACAAAAATTCAAAATTTTGAAAAAGCTTAATAAAAGGCGGTTATAACCTGCCTTAAAGTGGTTATAAATCTTAAGAAAAGGAATTTATAAAAATGGCTCAAGATTTACGCATGACTAGAAATGTTGGTATTATGGCTCACATCGATGCTGGTAAGACGACCACTACCGAGCGTATTTTGTACTACACTGGTAAAAGTCACAAAATTGGCGAGGTTCATGACGGTGCCGCAACCATGGACTGGATGGAACAGGAGCAAGAACGTGGTATCACAATCACATCTGCCTGCACCACTTGTCAATGGAAAGGTCACAAAATTAACATCATCGACACCCCAGGACACGTTGACTTCACAATTGAAGTTGAGCGTTCACTCAAGGTGCTTGACGGAGCTGTGCTTGTGCTTTCTGCACGCGATAAAGTTCAACCTCAAACTGAAACTGTATGGCGCCAAGCTACAAGATACAAAGTACCAGCAATCATATATGTAAATAAGATGGATAGAGATGCCGCAGATTTTATGGGCTGCGTTGAATCAATCCGTCAAAGATTAAAAACAAATCCTCTTCCAATTCAACTCAATATTGGAGCTGAGGACAACTTTAAAGGTATCATTGACCTTATGACCATGAAAGCTGAAATATATAAAGATGACATGGGCAAAGAAATTGAAGTTACCGACATTCCTGCTGAGCTTAAAGCTGAAGCAGAAAAACTCCACAACGAAATGGTGGAAAAAATCGTAGAAACTGATGACGCTCTTCTTGAAAGATACTTTGAAGGCGATGAAATCAGTTTGGAAGAGCTTAAAACTGCGCTCAGAAAAGCTACAATCGCTAAAACACTTGTACCTATTCTTTGCGGCTCTTCTTACAAAAACAAAGGTGTTCAAATGCTTCTTGATGCAATGGTAGATTATCTTCCATCGCCTCTTGACATTGAACATATTAAAGGTATCAATCCAGACTCTGGCGAAGAGGAAGCCCGCGCTCCAAGCGAGGACGCTCCATTTGCAGGTCTTGCATTTAAGATTATGACTGACCCATATGTTGGCGGACTTACATTCTTCCGTGTTTACTCGGGTAAACTTACTGCGGGAAGCTATGTTTACAACTCAAACACTGGCAAGCAGGAGCGCGTTGGACGTCTAATTCGTATGCACTCTAACACTCGTCAAGAAATTCCAGAAGTTGGGGCAGGTGATATTGCTGCCATTGTAGGACTTAAAGATACAATCACTGGACACACTCTTTGTGATGAAAAACATCCTATCCAACTTGAGAGTATGGAATTCCCAGACCCAGTTATTCAACTTGCTATCGAGCCAAAAACTAAAGATATGCAAGAGAAAATGGCTCTCGCGCTTGCTAAACTTATGCGTGAAGACCCATCTTTCCGTGTAACAACAAGTCAAGAAACAGGTCAAACGCTTATCTCTGGTATGGGCGAACTTCACCTTGAAATCATTGTAGATCGTCTTCTTCGTGAATTTAAAGTGGAAGCAAATATAGGTGACCCACAAGTAAGTTATCGTGAAACTATAAGAAAAGCTGTTAAAGCAGAGGGTAAATTTATTCGTCAGAGCGGTGGTAAAGGTCAATATGGACACTGCGTTATTGAAATGGAACCTCTTCCAGCTGGCAGTGGCTATGAATTTGTTGACAAAACTGTGGGTGGTTCTATTCCTAAAGAGTATATTCAACCTGTAAACAATGGTATTCAAGAAGCAAGCCACAATGGTGTGGTTGCTGGATATGAATGCGTTGACTTCAGAGTTACAGTTGTAGATGGTTCTTATCACGAAGTGGACTCTTCAGAAATGGCGTTCAAAATTGCTGGTTCTATGGCGTTCCAAGACGGAGCTAAGAAAGCAGACCCAGTTCTACTCGAGCCTATCATGAAAGTTCAAGTTGAAGTTCCAGATGAATATCTTGGCACTGTTATGGGCAATCTTACATCTCGCCGCGGACTTCTCACTGGAAATGAAACTAAGCCAGGCGTACAAGTAATCAATGCGGAAGTCCCACTTGCAAATATGTTCGGTTATGCAACTGATTTGCGCTCTCAAACTCAAGGCAGAGGCACTTATACTATGGAATTTGAGAAATATCAAGAAGTTCCACGCTCTATTGCAGAAGGTATTATCGGCGCTAGAGCTAAAAAGAATTAAAAATTTTCTTAAAAACATTGTAAAATCGTTTTGAAAAAAAATAAATATATGTTAAAATGACTAAGTAAAAAATAAAAAGGAGATTTAAAATTATGGCTATAGGAGCATATGTTAGAAGTAAACCACACGTTAACGTTGGTACAATTGGACACGTTGACCATGGTAAAACAACCTTGACTGCAGCTATTACTATGTATAGCGCTCTCATCGGAAACGCACAAAAAATGGACTACGCTGATATCGATAAAGCCCCAGAAGAAAAGGCTCGTGGTATCACAATCAACACCGCGCATGTTGAGTATGAAACAGCATCACGTCACTACGCACACGTAGACTGCCCAGGACACGCTGACTACATCAAAAACATGATTACAGGTGCTGCACAAATGGACGGAGCTATCCTCGTTGTTGCTGCAACTGATGGACCAATGCCTCAAACTAGAGAGCACATCCTTCTTGCAAGACAAGTTGGCGTTCCTTACATCCTTGTATTTATGAACAAAACTGATCAAGTTGACGACCCAGAACTTCTTGAACTCGTTGAAATGGAAATCCGTGATCTTCTTTCTGAGTACGGCTTCCCAGGAGATACAACTCCAATCATCAAAGGTTCTGCTCTTCAAGCTCTTGAAGCAGCTAAAGCTGGCAAAGCTGATGACCCAGCTTGCAAACCAATTCAAGAACTTCTTGACGCTCTTGATTCATTTATCCCTGAACCTCAAAGAGAAACTGATAAACCATTCTTGATGCCTGTAGAAGACGTATTCACAATCACTGGTCGTGGTACTGTTGCTACTGGTAGAGTAGAACGTGGACAAATTAAAGTAAACGACACTGTAGAACTTGTTGGTCTTGGCTCTTCTAAGACAACTGTTGTAACAGGCGTTGAAATGTTCCACAAATCTCTTGACGCTGCAATCGCTGGCGACAATGCTGGTCTTCTTCTCCGTGGCGTTCAAAGAAACGAAATCGAAAAGGGACAAGTTCTTTGCAAACCTGGTTCAATCAAACCTCATACTAAGTTCGTAGCTGAAGTATACGTTCTTAAGAAAGAAGAGGGCGGCCGTCATACTCCATTCTTCAATGGTTATAGACCTCAATTCTTCTTCCGTACTTGCGATATCACTGGTGTTATCGAACTTGAGAAAGGCGTTGAAATGGTTATGCCTGGTGACCACGTAAATATGACTGCAACTCTTATCAACCCAGTTGCTATCGAACAAGGTCTTCGTTTCGCTATCCGTGAAGGTGGCAGAACAGTTGGTTCAGGCGTTGTTACTGCAATCGTTGAGTAAAAGATTCGAATAGAAAATCAAAAAAAGATATGAGTTTTCATATCTTTTTTTATATTGTTTTATTTATAAAAAAAACTTTTCTTTGTTATTGCTTGCAAGAAAAGCCTTACAAAAGAAAAAGCAAATACTTTTCAGCGTGAAAAGTATACTAAGCTGGGGGATTTCGATTTCCCCCAAACCCCTTGAAACGACCTACTTTAAAAAAGTAGGCAGAAATATTAGCTTCCTAGTCATTTCGACCGAAGCGCCTAAGACCTCTCCGCTACGGTTGAGGTGACATGCTGGCGCACAGTGGAGAAATCTAAGCTGATGGATGATTGAAAAAAAGAAGTATATTCTAAAAAAATACGTGAAGCGCAAATTTATCTCAAGTCATTTTATAATAAGCCACTTAATGGCTCATTTTTGTCATTTCGACCTAAGCGCTCAAGACCTCTCCAATTACGGTTGAGGTGACATGTGGGCGCGCAGTGAAGAAATCTCACTATGCTATTTTTATGCGGTTATCGTCATCATAATAGTCATTTAGTACATCAATATATATATTTTCAAAACTTTTACTCTCTTCAATAGTGAATATGTTTGAAAATTTTAAGCCTGTCCCTTGGCAAAACTTGATAAGGGTAGTCGCGCTTATGGTGCGGCTTGGCTGCCTTAGCAATGATTTTACTTGGCTTAATCCAATTTGGCATTTATTTGCAATGGCAATTTCTGTCAAATTGTTGAGCGCCATATAAATAAAAATTTTCTCATTATCAATCTTGACTTTCATTTTTTACCTCCTTTTAATGTAATATTCCGTACAAGAATAATTGAGTAAATAATTCCAAAAAAGAATATAATTTTAATATGGAAATTTTTAAATTCCCTGAAAGATTTAAAGAAGCAAGAAAAGATATGGGGCTTAAACAAGAAGAGGCTGCTAAACTTTTTGGCGTTTCTCAATCGACTATTGCAAAATGGGAGCATGGCGACCTAATTCCACCAGTAAAGTTATTGATGAAAATTGCTGTTGAGTTTCAAGCTTCTATGGATTATCTAGTAGGGCTCACTGACTAATTATTCCATATAGGAATATTTAATTATTACATATTTTTTCATTTATTGTCAATTGTTTTACAAATTGTGTTTCAAAAATTGAAGCAAGATTTGTAATTTCGTATTTCAAAAATATACTTTTATTATGGAATTGAAGTTTAAAGATAGAATTAAAGACTTGAGAAATGAAAATGGTTTATCTCAAAGAGCATTTGCGGAACTTTTAGGAACTAATCATTCCAAAATCGCGAAATGGGAGACAGGGCAGTTAGAGCCTAATTTAACTATGCTTATGAAAATAGCGGTTGAATTTAAAACATCAGTTGATTATTTGTTAGGGTTAGTTGATTTTTAAAAGGTTTAAGGAGCAGAACTAATTTATGATATTATTAAATAACTCTATGTTTATTTTCATTATCACTAAAACCAACTAGATAATCTATTGTGCATGAAAAATATATAGATAACTTAATTAATAAATTTGCTTTAGGTTCAACTTTTCCTTGTAAAATCTTTTCAATATGATTTAAAGGAATATCTAGATCTTTTGCTAAAATATTCTCATTTACTCCAT
>CAOQRA010000002.1 GCA_948512295.1 uncultured Eubacteriales bacterium | reverse complement strand
CTTTTTAGTAAACAATGTGTACAAGCTTTATCTAAAAGATTCTTCGCAGAGCTCAAAATGACAATGTTGAGTATGCCAGACAAACTAAACAAGTACGCGACTAAGCCGCTCAGAATGCTATATTCATATATATTTGAACACAAAATTATTTTTTAGCAAATATTTTTAGCGTGAACTAAAATTTTACAACGCCACCACTTATTTGATAGCACTCGCCAGTAATAAATGAAGCATTATCGGAAGCTAAAAAGTATAATAGATCTGCAACATCTTCTGCTTCACCCAAACGCTTAAGTGGCGTCTTTTGAATCGCTGCAGCTCGCTCTTCACTATTATATCCAGCAGTCATATTAGTATCTATAAATCCAGGCGCCACAGCGTTTACGCGAATGTTGTACTGCCCAACTTCACTAGCCAAAGCTTTTGTCAGTCCTATTATGCCCGCTTTAGACGCCGAATAAGCAGCCTCACAAGATCCACCGCTCAAACCATGAATAGATGCCACATTTATTATATTGCCATGCTGTTGTCTAACAAACTTATATGCAACTTCACGATTTAAAAGTATGCTACCTCGTAAATTGACATTTAATATATCATCTATCTCTTGAGTCTTTTGATTAATAAGCAAATTTTCGCGTGCGGCAATCCCTGCATTGCAAATACATGAATCCACATATTCAAAATCTTTAAAAACGTTAGTAACAAAAGCCCTAATGCTTTCTTCATTGCGTTGGTCAAGCTGATAAAATTTAAAGTTTGCATCCAGCTTATTTAAAATAGATGTCAAGCGAGAAACATCACCATTACAATATGTCAATGCGAGATTATAGCCTTCTTTTGCAAACTTAACTGCTGTTGCGCTGCCAATACCGCCAGAAGCACCAGTAATAATAACGGTTTTTCTTAGCATATCCACGCTACCCCCACAGCAGGTCCTATATGAGCCGCTACCACAGGCCCAATTTCACCCTCGTAAGTCGGCACGTTATAACATCCTTTCAACTTGTCTTTAATCATTTCAAAAAACTTGCTATTGGCAATATGCACAATAAAAAGCCTTTTGATATTTTTAGGTATCATTGAAATTAATTCAGCTATAGCTTTATTAATACCTATAACTTTTTTTGTGCAGCCAAGATTACCTTGCCTAAAAGCAAGTATAGGTTTAATTTGAAGTAGCGTTCCCACAGCGGCACCAACCTTTCCAATTCGTCCGCCGCGTTTTAAATATTCCAAACTATCTGGAATAAAAGTAATTGTACTTCCTACTTGAAGTTTTTCTACCTCAAGTATAATTTGACTACGGCTTAGCCCCTCATCAATCATGCGCTTAGTTTCCATAATCAAGCCCCAAGTGGTTTGACACGCATTTTTACTATCAATAATCGTTATCTTTTCTGGATTTTTACATTGTGCTTTAGCAAGGTTTGCTACGCTATACGTGCCAGATAAGGTATATGATATAGTAAAGACAATTGCCTCATTCCCATCGTCAATAATCTTATTAAAACAGTCCATAAACATTGTAACCGATGGCTGGCTTGTTTTAGGGAAGATTTTAGTCCGTATAAATTTTTCAAAAAAAGAATCATAAGATCCTGGAAGCCCCTCTTCAAATTCTTCATCCTCAAATAAAACTCGCAGTGGAATAATAGTGATGTCGTTTTCTTCAATATACTCTTTAGGAATATATGCCGTGGAATCTGATATAATTTTAATCATGAAATCTCCTTTAATATTCATTTTATCATATAATAAATGAAAAACCTAATAACTTTTATGCAAAACGCTAGCAACAAAGTTAAATATTTTGACATATAACATCAGATATGTTAAACTAACGGCATTACGGGGTGTAGCGCAGTGGTAGCGCGCTTGGTTCGGGACCAAGAGGTCATGAGTTCAAATCCCATCACTCCGACCAAATAAAAAATTCCCTTTTATTAGGGCATTTTTTATTTGTACTCTTCATTCTTCATTTTTCATTCTTCACTTTTATTTATATCTTAACACAAAACAAGCACCATGGTGCCAAGTCTAAGTATTTTTAATTTTTTAATGTTAAAAATATAATATGGAATTTAAAGATATTTTAAAAGACTTGAGAAAAGAAAAAGGACTAACTCAAGAACAGTTAGCAAAAGAAATTAATTTTAGCTTATCAATTATAAACAAATGGGAAAATGGTAAGAAGCTGCCTAATTATAATGCTCTTAGGATTCTTGCTGACTTTTTTGTAGTTCCTATGGATGTTCTGTTTGATAGATAATTGTATTTTTCTAACTAGGGCGAAAGCCCTCTCGCATAGCGAGAGCAAAAAGCTGAAAGCTTTCAAAAACAAAGCGGACATATTGTCCGCTTGTTTTAGGCTTTCGCCCATTAATTACGCTCTTCCACCCTCTCATTGAAAATATCCACTGCTTTTTGAATTGACTCTTCAAGCGTCAAATCAGAAGTGTCTAAAATCACAGCATCCGATGCTGGAACATTTGCACCATGCTCGCGATGGACATCTCGATAATCTCGCTCGTTCAAGTCTTGTAAAATTTCGTCAAAGGTTGGTGCATTTGGCGTATTTTTTATTTGCTGATAACGCCTCATTGCTCGCACCTCTGGTCTTGCAGTAAGGAAAAGTTTTAAGTCAGCATGAGGAATCACATCAATGCCAATACCTCTGCCCTCAATTATACAGTTATTATTTCTAGCGAATTCTCGTTGCACAATCAAAACCTTTTCTCGCACATTTTTGAACGGAGAGATGATTGAAGAAAAATCACTTATTTTTTCCTCTCGAAGATATGGAGTATAGTCTACACCATTCACTTTCACATGCTGCAAATCTCCCTCAAAGAATACATCTATTTTAATATCCTCAACAAATTTGTCGATTATTTTTTCAGTCGGCTTTTCTGGCAACCCCTCATCAAGATAGCGACAAGCAAGTGCACGATAAATCGAGCCAGTGTTTAAGGTCTTAAACCCAAGTTTTTCTGCCAGCCCCTGTGATAGCGTACTTTTTCCACAACCTCCAAATCCATCAATAGCTATATTAAACATTTTTTCCTCCTTTGTAAGTTTAATAATCTCAAAATCTACTGTCAGCTTTAATCGTTCCAAAGTTTCAATTTTGTTTTTTTGCTCTAGCGGTGCTTGAAAATAATACGGCGTCATTTTAAACAAATTTTTAAGCTCCGAACCATCTAAGTCTATTTGATATTTAATTTCCTTTCGCTCCACCTCACGAAACCCTTTGAATAAAAATTCTTTTGAATCGTGCCCTTTTTCGTTTTCATAGATGATCTGTCGGAGCTCTTTTAAATGGTTTTTTCCTGCACAAGCGATAATCAAACTGCCACCAATTTTTAACACCCTATAAAATTCAGTTTCGCAATATGGCGCAAAAATATTCGTGATTACATCGATATCCTCATTCTCAAACGGTAGACGAAAAATTGAGCCAACAATATAGCCCACTTTTTTATTCTTACCTCGTCTTACTCCGTCTTTAGAAATATCAATGCCATATATTTCACTATTTGAAAATCGATTAGCAATTAAATTAGTATAATACCCCTCACCGCAACCCGCATCTAAAATTTTATCATGTGCACAAGAGGCAATCATATCGCAAATTGCATTTGCTGCTTTTTCATAATAGCCCGCATTTAAAAATTCACTACGCGCAAGCATCATATCATTACTATCGCCAGGGCTTTTACTTTTCTTTTGGCTTGAAAGCAGCAAGTTTACATAGCCCTCTTTTGCAATATCAAAATTATGCCTATTTTCACAGACATAACTTTTACCATCTTTAATTAATCGTGCTTGACAAACTGGACAAATCATTCTAAAATTTATTGTAACATATTAAAACAAATTATGCAAACAAAAGGAGAAATAAATGCATAACGGATTTCAGCCTTTCTATAACGAAAACTCTGAAATATTAATTTTAGGAAGTTTTCCAAGTATAAAAAGTCGCGAAAATGGTTTTTACTATGGCAATAAACAAAATAGATTTTGGCGCATGCTAGAGCGCATTTTTGAAGAAAAGATAGAGGACAATATTCCCTCTAAAAAAGTGTTTTTAACTAAACACAAAATAGCGCTTTATGATGTAATAATTGAAAGCGATCTAAAAGGTTCTGCCGACAGCGACCTAATATGTTCTCAACATAAAATTGCGGAATTTGAAAAACTTTTTCCGCCATTTACAAAAATACAAAAAATCCTTTGCAATGGAAAGGCTGCATACAATTTATTTATTGCAAATTACAAAATAAAGATGCCTGTATTATGTATGCCATCGACAAGTTCAGCAAATCCCAGATATGACATCAATGTTTGGACAAACGCAATAAAAAACGCATAATACCACCACATATAGTATTATGCGCCGCATACTAGCCTCTAAATAACGAATTAATTACCCGCCTCGTTTTCATTGTCATTTAATAAGGAATATATATTTGATATCTCTTGTAAATGTCTTATGTTCTCTTGCTCAACAAGTAAAGCAAAATATATTCCATCATAATCTTCAATTAAAATTTTACGCAAAAGAATTGTCAGCAATTCGTCATTTAAACCATCTTTTGCCGTAAAGTCGGTAAATTCAAAATAACGCTTTTTACCGTCTTCCAATTCGCAGCTGTAATATAGGGGTATCTTCGCTAATTTTTTTTCTTTACATTTTGAAAATGGTGCATGCCAGTATAACTAGATACTATTTTTTCCACATGCTTCATTGTTAAATATCTCAATTTTATCTCCCTCGTATACAAATATAATAGCATAAACGCATGCATTTGTCAATATGAAAAAAGAGGAAATATTTCCTCCTATTATTTGTGCTTTACTTCATCTTTTAATATGCCCAAACGCTTTTCACACTCGGTAAAATATCGTTCATAAGATTTTTTGCAGTATCGAGAATGTTTGTTCTCTTCCTCTCTTTCTGGCTTTTGGAAATTGTACGCCCCATTAACCTTCCACTTGTTAAAGAATCCAATCTTGATTGCATTCTTACTGCATAAATGTGCACAACGCATACACATCAAACAATTCTTTCCAAATTTAAATTCGCCATTTTCAATTTTTATATTGTTAGTAGGACAAACCTTTACACACATTTGGCATTTAACACACTTATCGTCCACTTTGTAATGCTTTCCATTGAAGCGACCGCCCCAGTGTTCCACCCTAAATATGCAAGCAAGAGGTCTACCCATTGGCACATAGCTAGGTTTGTTTTTAATGCCGCTAACAAGCGTTTGACAATCAAGAGGAATTAACCCCTCTGCATAGTGCCACATTTTATATGCCATAAGGTCAGTATGGCGGAAAATAATGTTATACGGCATGCAATAATGAAATTCATTTACAACTTCATAATTACGTCTTTTTAACATTCTTCTTATTTTTAACGATGATATATTATTAAGCTTTAACGGTTCACCAGATGTATTTATGATAAATGCCTTACGTTTTGTTTTTTGCTTAGTTAAACTCTTTACAAAGTCTATAATAATAGATGGTGCATTAAAGGCATGTACTGGATAGCCTATGCCAATCATATCATATTCATCAAACCTTAAAGTTTGCAAGGTTTCATTTTGAATAATATCCTCAACTTTAAAGACTTGCGTATCCACTTCATTTTGCTTAAGACACTCGGCGTATTTATTAACTACGCGTTTAGTGTTTCCCGTGCCTGAAAAATAAATGATTAAAACTTTCATTGAATCCCCTTTTGGCGCGCTACAAACTCGTTATCATAATAGTAATATCTATTTTCTGAAGTATCGTGACTATCATACCATAAAGCAGCATAAACTTTGTCTTTTTTTGCAAGGCGGTCAAAATCCCAGCAATAGTCACCTTTATAGCATGGATTCATCCAATGACCTGCAAGCACACTTGAACCACGAGCAGTAAATCGTTCGCCATCGCTATTTTCCCATTCTAGCTTATCTTCCACGTCGCCACGTTTGGAAATCAATTTGCCACCATGTGCTTTTGCTATATTGTCTAAAACTTTTAAATCTACTGGCTCACTTGGATTAAATCCAAGGTCTATAAGTCGTGCAGATTGGCGTATCTTTAATTTTTTATAATCTAAAAAGCCACCATACATGCCTCTGTTTTCATTCAAAAGATTAAAGTCTTTCCAGTCTTTTGCAATAGCATTATATTTATTTGTTCCGCCAAAATATGCATACACCTTTGTATGATCATGCTTTATCCAATAGGCTGGGCTGTTATAATTTTTAAATAGACGCTTAATTGCAAAACTTTTTATAAGTTTCTTTGGAACAATTTTCCCAAGTTTTAAAATTTTGTGAGTATCTTTAAACTTTGTCCAAAAATCATCAGTTGTTTGACGCTGATAATTAAACATGTCATCAAGCACATGACTATCATAAAACCATACGCCATGGAAATTGCGAGTCGCATTGTAATTCGGCTCAAAGAAATCTTTGACAGAACCTCCAATGATGGCAAAACCATCGTTAAGCACGTCATAGCCTGTGACGCAGTTTTTGATGCCTCCTCCAATGTTAAAAACTTTGCCCCAGAAAACTTTGGATAAATCTTCTTGCATATCTCGTTTTATAATGTTTGCAATAAGTAATCCACTATCTTCAGCTGTAACCCACTCAAGCGGTGCATTAAAACAAGTGTGGAACATAAGCCCGTCACTCATATTATCTTTTAACATATTTTCATGCAGCATTGCGGTCTGACGCAAAACCACTCTGTTTATAATATTGCTTTCCAGCACCCGAAATTCACCACGAAGTTTAGTGATGGAATAAATATCAAATGGACTAATAAGAAGCGGATCCCCCACTCGTGCCCAAGGATGCCTTTCATTGCGATTGCCATAAAGTGCAATCGTTGAAATATGTATAAGTTTTGGTTGGTGTTTCATGCCCTCTATGACAGAAACGAGCGAGTTTACGCCAACTTCATTGCATTCAATCGCTTTCTGTGGATATTGGTCGGAATGAGGCGGAATAACCGCTGCCATGTTAACGACATAGCTTGTCCCGTCTACAACTTTGTCACATGCAGATTTGTCCGCTATATTTCCGTAAATTATTTCAATGCGGTTCATCTGACTTTTATATGTCTTTTTTATTTCTTTTACGCGCTTATCATTTGGCAAAACAAGCAATTTGCATTCTATATTTTCAAGTTTCATAACTTCTTTCAAAACTTGCTTGCCCATGTTTCCAGTTGCGCCCAATAATGCAATTTTCATCCCCTATCTCCCTATGTTAAGATTATCTAAAAAATTATAGCATAAAATATTTTTTTTTTGCAAACAAAAAAAGAGAGTTTTTACTCCTCTTTTAGTTTTTTCTTGCAAGGCGTCTTGTCAAACAAAATACTATGCCCCGCAACAAGCTGGCTTGTAAGCGTTATAGGCAAAAGCCCCATCGCACCCGTTTCTGTCCCTACAAGCCCAGAAACTTCGTAACACACTTTGACAGAAACAACTTTGTTTTTCGGATAATAGAGGGAAATAATTCTTGACGACTTTCCTTGCAAGTAGCCTAGTTTTCTACAGTGAATTTTCAAATCGCCACCATAAATATATTCATGTCGTTCTCCAAACTCTATTTATTTTCATGGCTTAGCTTACCGAATTTTTCATTTAGATTTCGGCAATTCATTTATCTTACGATATGTAACTTTATGATTAACTAGGTCCAAACTGCCAAGCTTTGACTCACAAGTATTTGCCTCATTTCTCTGTTTGCCAGTTGCTATGCCTAATAAATAATAATGATGTCTAAAAGGTGCACCAAAAATGTCATACAGATTTTCGTAACTATCAAATTTTATGTCTGATTCTATTTCGTGCTCTTTTTGTTTCAAACTATTTAATTCTATGTAAAAGGTTTTTATGATGGCGTAACGATTTTGATTTTTATGAGCTGCAAAATACACATTATCCATTTCAAAATCCAACTTAGTTATGCTTTTAATGTCGTAAAAGCCAGTTTCTTCTATAAGTTCACGTACTGCTGAAACAAAGGCATTTTCATCCTCTTCAATGCCGCCTTGAACCAAAACATTCCAGCCAAATTTCTTATTATGTAAATATAAAAATTTTGCCTCGCTTGGGTGCTTTACAACAAGCATAATGCAGTCCCTATAAACAGTTTTCGCTGTAGGTACTAATTTATTTTCATCTATACTTTCGATGATAGGTACTATTTGTATATTCATTGTTTTTTCCTTTGATAATTAAAGTATAGCATAATAAATCAAAATCACAAAATAAAAAGAGGTTGATTTCCTCTCTTTTAAAAGGTCGTTTTAATAATCAGCCCTCGCTCTCTTTTTTATTTTCTTCCTCATATGCAAGACAAGCATTAAGTGTCTCGGCAGAAAGCGGCGCACGATATTGAGCCTGCAACTGCTCTAGCGAAACGTTTGAATATTTTTCAAGCCTTTCTCTAGCAAGATCGACATGAAATAAATTGTTAACTTTAATATTTATAAATCCTTGATTTATAACTGCCACCGCATGCCCCTCTCGTTGCAATTTAATAGCCACTTTGGTTGCATAATAATACGCATCGCGAAAAGCGATGTTATCCTTTCCCTTATTTTTAATTTGGTTTATAAGAGCATTAGCTACAAGCTGCTCAAAATCTAATAAAATTTTCATTTGTACTAATTATCCTTTGTTATTATAGTGTTAGCTCAGTTTTATCTAAGCTTACTTTACTGCAAAATCAATGGTAAATTTTGCAATTATAAAATGCTTTATAAGTTTTTTTTCTTCAATCTTGCATTTAAAAGCCAAAAATATGAATTAGAAACTAAGTGCGTTATACCTTTTGCCAAAAGCTTTCTAAACAAGCATTAAATTCTTTTGGCCTATCCATATTTACACAATGACCTGCACCTTGGAAAATTATTTTATCACATTTCTCATTTTCTGCCCAAGTGTTAACTATCTCTATTTCCATAGGTATGTCATGCTCGCCACATCCAACCAACAATTTATATTCCCGCTGAGTCTTTGGAAACTTATTGACAAGCTTTTGCAACTTTGCCAAATACTTAAACGATTTTTTTCTAAATTGTAAATTCATATTGTAAAAATCTTGCTGCGCAGCTTTAGTATAAGCGGATATTTTTTTGTTCGCTTTTGCAAACCATTTTATTGAAAAGATGGCTTTAAACATCATTTTCATCTGATTTTTAGAATTACTTTTTTGCTTTTTAAAATCAAAATTATTAATATCATATCCGCCAAAACATGCAAGCGACAAAATTTTGTTCTGATATTTATTTGCAAAATCTTGTATAAATACTGCGCCTAATGAAACTCCAACAAAATGTGCTGCTGTTATATTGTGTTTTTCAAAAATTAAGTTTAGCCAATCTGACATTTTTTCAACAGAATCACCTATTTTTGTTTCAGTTGAATTGCCATGCCCTAAAATATCAATTGCAAGCAAATTGTATTTCCCTGAAAAATATTGAAATTGTTTTTCAAACATTCTATGATCTACAAAAGCCGCGTGAAAAAATACAACATAGTCCTTGCCCGCTGTGTCATCAATATAATAAACTATCGGCGTATTCTCAAGTTTATATTGTTTCATAATTACATCTCCCCTTAAATTATACCACATCGTTTTGTATTTTGTATCAAATTTAACAAGGAATTTTGCACATTTTCAATTATCTTAAATTTTTATACTTGTTTGCACTTTTGTGCTAAATCAATTCACCACAGCCCAGTCTAAAGATAGTTCCTTTCATCAGCTGAGTTTTGATTTCCCTTTGCAGAAAAGAGTTCTGTGCAAGTTGACTAAAGTTTTCGCAGCTATTTAAATTGTAAACAAAATTTAAAATATCACCGATACAATCTTCACCCTCATTTATTTTAAACATAGTTTGAAACTTTTTTATATTAGATTTTTCTTTTAATATAGGCGTTAATTGTTTGCTTAATAACCAACTATTACAAATATATTGTTTATCATCAAAATGGAAATATCTCTTCACTTCTTTTTTGGAGTTAGCTATCGATTGCTTTACTTTTTTAAAATCCAACTTAGGCATCCTAGGAATATGTATTTTGATTTTATCTATAACCTCGTCATATTCAAACTGCAAAATCCCCACTTCAATTATTTTGCAATTGATAAAATAAGACGCCCAAAGCATTTGAGATATTCGTATTCCTTTATAATTTCGATTTTCAATATCATTAAGAAAACACTCTTTTACTCTTGATTTATGACGATTTATTTGATTTCGGCTAAATTTCATTTCTTTCATTTTAGACTTATGAATTGGCATCGCTAGCAGTATCATTAAATTCGTTATAAATGCACTAGCATTATTTCCAAATAAATCCTGTGTTTGCTTTATTTTCCATAACTCTTTTAGTTTATAACCATCGCCAAAAAACAAAACTTTATAGACCTCTAAAAACTTGTTTTTTAAGTCATCGCAATCTAAAATTTTGGAAAGACAATCATAAGCTTTACTTTTATATTTTTCATCTAAATCGTAAAAAATAAATGCCTTATCAATAATTTGACGATTCAAATTTAAGTCATTCAAATTTAACTTAAAGTCTTTTCTCGCACTTTTGCTAGATGGTATAGGTTGTCCAAAAATCTTCCACATAATATCAGATAAGAATTCATTTTCATAAATATCCAAAACCGCAGTTGCATATTGATTGGACTTATGCCTTTTATAGGCCTCTCCACGACGTCCACCGCCTATCATAGCCTCTATAAAATCTTCAGAATTCCCCCTTTGCCTCATACGATTTTTAAAATAATCAACTTTATCTTCTGAATACTGAATAATCACATATGGTATTTTTTGTTCTTCCAAAAACTTTAACATGTGTTTATGAGTCGCCGAAAGCACAATCTTGCCGTTTTTGATATGCTCCAATACCCTCTCATGAATATATTCTTCACTATCGTGCCTAACAATCACGCCATGTCCTTGCATTTGAGAGAATTTATCTTGTGACATGTTTTCATCATAATCAAATTTGTAAATTGCCTCTTCTTGGTCTACATCAACAAATCGAGAGTCTACGGAAGCTAGATATGATTTCCCAGTTGCACAAATACATAAAAAAACTTTAACTTCCCTAAGTTTGTCAATATCTTTAGCAATACTCTTATCCAACTTTCCTCCTAATAAAAAGTTTAATCTAATATTTAAACTTGCACTCCACAATGTCTGCTTGAAATAAACCAACGAGCCGAACTGTGATTGTGTTTCCACAATATCACAAGTGAGCGAGGAAGATTTATATCATTTGATATTTTTCATTTGATGGTGCAAAGCCTCTTTAAATTATAAAAATTAAATATTATAAATATTTGTAAAAGCCATAATCCTCGCCATAGCCTAATTGTTTGTAAAATTGCCTAGCAATTTGGTTTTCAGCATCACATCCAAAAAAAATGAAATCAACTCCCTTTTGTTTTCCATATTCTTCAATAAAATTCATAATTTTTTGCCCTATTTTTTGTCTTCGATATTCTGGGTGAACTCTTAAATTCCACAACATAATGATTGGCTTTTGTCTTTCTACAATATCATGATTAATCACAACCGAACAAAAACCAACAAGTTTAGCCCCTTCAACTGCCGAAACAAATTTATAATCTTCATTACCTTCCAGTTCTTCGAACTTTTTAATCATGCCGTCATGGTTTGTTTCAACATGAGTGTCACCATTATGATACTGTCTATAAAGCCATGGCAACTGCTCTAAATCTTCTTTAATTGTAAATCTAATAATGACCATAAGTTCCCCTTTAAAACATGAAGATATTTTTCTTGGTTTATATGGGCTTGCACTCCATAATGTCTGCTTTTGATTTTTTCGTTTGATTTTGCGATTTTGATTTTTTTCGTTTGATTTTGCGACAGACATTTTGATTTTGCGGAAATCAAATTTTATTTCCCAAACCACTTGTTATGCATTTCTTCCAAAAATGCCTTGGTTATTTTTATTCCGCTTGCATCACCTATAACTGAATCAATGAAACAATAAGGGCATTGTGCTGTTGGTTGCTTTGCATCATTTACCCAATTTTTTATCTCTGTTGGTACAAACATTTCTCTGCAATAAAAGCAACCGCAAACTTTGCTACTTAGAATTTCGGTCTTATTATTGATTGAATGGCTATGTGCTTTCTCCAGCTCTTTTTGTTCCATAGATTCATTATAGCATACTCTTTTATAATTTGTATCATTTTTTTTGAAAAAAATTGCAGGTTCGAATTGCGAAGGTATCTCCAAGTGTGTTTTTAATTGAAATAATAAATCACACCAGTTCCGCCTTTACTTCCGACTCTGTTTGCATTGTTTCCACAACATGCTCCACCCGCTCCAGAACCAAGTGTTCCAGCATTTCCGCTTGTGCTTGTTGTTCCACCATTTGAGCCGTTTGCCAAGACTGACGCTCCGCCACCACCCGGCGCCGAATCTGAAACATTACTCCCTCTTGCGCCACCAGACCTTGCTGGCAATGAAACTGAATTGTTTGTGTTTCCATGGGATACTGGGATGCTAAAACTCATTGCTGTCGTTCCAGCCCCAGCTTGACCTTGGCAAGTTCCATCTGTGTCATCTCCACGACCACCACCTGCTCCACCTTGAGCTGCGAGCAAATAAACAAATAAATATGCATTATCGAAAAGGACTTTGCCACTTGTGACCGAACCAGAAGATGGTGATCTTGAACTTGTTCCGCCTACTCCGCCTGTTGCCAAGGTCAAAATGCCAGTGCCTTTCTCAATATCTACATATGCAACAATTCCACCATCTCCACCGTTGGTGTAGTTATAGTTCCCAGTCTGCCCACCAAAGCCACCACCAGCAACAATGCTATATTGTAAGTTGTAATCATTGTTGACCATAAACGCAACCGATGATGCTGTTCCGCCACCGCCATCGCCAGAGCCAGCCCCACCTGCATCTCCACCCAAGCCATTTGTAATTGTCATTGAAATGGTTGCTGTTGTGTTTTTGATGCGATAGTAAATCGCTGCATAACCGCCTGCTCCACCGCCTCCGCCAGCACAGTCTGAATTTACATTATTTGTTCCACCAGAGCCTCCACCTGCTCCTTGGATTTCAATGATGCCGGAATTTTTGAATGCGTTGCCCACTCCGCCATAGCGATTCAAAGTATAACTTCCGTCTGCATATGCTTTCCTTGATTTTGCTTTGCTGAAATTGTCCAATAGTGCCACCATATAAGGATGCATCACCGGATAATCAACGCCGTTCTTTTTCAGCTTCCCAGAAACCATCGGACTTCTTGCATCGCTCACTGCATCAAAAATGAAATTGATGCCTTCTGCCGTGTTGATAAATTTCGCCGTTTCTGTACTTGTTATGTGTCTATATGCGTTTGGACTTGTTCCCATTTTACTCAATACTGGGTGTATATAATTATTCAATCCATTCTGTGGGAATAAGATTCCATTGTGCGTGTGGATTTCTCTCAAACTTTTAATTGTTCCATTTGTGCTGTAGACATCGTTGTTGTCTACCTTGATTTTGAATTGGTCTAAAATTGCCATTTTTTATTCTCCTTTATTTTTTTATTTATTTCTTTATAATTGCAACAAAAAAAGCCCACCAAAGGCTCAAATTTGCCCTTGGTGGGTTGGTTTTATGCAACTTGGCATTCCATTTCGATTCCGCATTTAAAGATAAATTTTAGGTCTTTCTTTCCGTTTATAACTACCTTCTCAACAAGGCTACGGAATAGGTCGCCACGGTATTGCATATACGGTAATCTTATAACTTGACTGATTTCTCTCACTCTTTGTTTTAGCATATCATGTGATCCTCTAAGTCGCTCTGCAATGGTTATTTCTTCTCTCAGTGCTGTTGCTCTTTGTTGTAGTTGTTGCATCTCGACTTGGTCTTGAGGTGTCATCGGACTGCGTGTACTGATTTGTATCATTTGTCTTTCAATGCTTATCAAGTTGTTTTCAATTTCTCTTATGTCCTTTATCGGATTGCTTGTTATTATAGCCCTCACACTTCTCTCAAGATTGTCAATAATTCTTTGCTTGTCCGCAACCAGTTCGTTTAGAACTTGCACGAATGCATCTTCAACCACCCTTTCTTTGATTGGTTTCATGTGGCATTCATCGCTTTGTTTTTGGTGTTTCAAGCATACCCAAATATCAACTTTCTTTTCTCCATGTTGCTGGCTGTGTCTTCTGAACTTAGTTCCGCACTCTCCGCATTCAAGTTTTGTGCTTAATGGGTAATGACTCGAATATCGTGTTCGCTCGCTGTCTAGTGTTATCTTTTCATATTCTCGCCTATTTAATTCTGCTTGCACAGCTTCGAATATTTCTCTGTCAATAATTGCCGGATGGTTATTTTTTATTTCGTACTTATCTCTTTGACCGTTATTTACTTGTCTTGGACTTAGCACATCGACTTTGAATGTTTTCTGCAATATAACATCGCCGACATACTTTTCGTTCTGTAGCATGCTCTGGATTGTTGTGTGTTGCCATTTATCATGCCCTCTTGGTGATGGTATTCCTTGTTGTTCCAGTTTATTGGCAATTTGCCTTATTGTCATGCCAGCAAGGAAATCGTTGAAAATCATTTTCACAGTGTCCACCTCTTCCGGCACTATCCTAAACTTCCCACCCTTGATTTCATATCCGCACATTCGTCCACTCATGTGAACTTTGCCCTCTTTGTATCGTTTGTGGATACCCCATTTCACATTGTTTGAAATTGTTCGGATTTCTTCTTCTGCAAGTGCTGCCAATATGCTTAGGATAACGAATGAACTCTCGTCTTTAGTGTCTAGTCCTTGACTTTCAAAGTATATCGTTATGCCACGGTTTTTCAGTTCTCTAGCAGTCTGCATGCATTCCACCATGTTTCTTGCAAAACGGCTCACTGTCTTTGTTATTATTCGGTCTATTTTCCCCTCTCTACAATCGCTCAATAAGTCCTTGAACCCCTTTCTTCCGCTTATGCTTTTTCCGCTTTCTTCATCGCAATATAATCCAGCATAAATTGTGTTGGTCTTTGACTTTATATATTCTTCATAGTATTTCTTTTGCAGCTTATAACTGGTCAGTTGTTCTTCAGTTTTGGTCGAAACACGAGCATAGGCGGCTTCCCTAACTGGTCTTATCGCATTATTCCTTGCAACTTGAAGTGCTGGAATCGCTCGAATAGTTCTTTCATTAGTAGGCTTTGCAATATCTTCTATGCTCATATTTCCACCCCTTTTCAATTTCTTGTTTATTCTTGAAAACGAACCTTATTTTGAAGCCGTTTATTATTATTTTCTCAATGTGCTTTTCCACTATCTGTGGATCGTAACTGTCAGCAACTTTCCCCTCCTTGGCGTATAACTCAAATCCTTGCTCTTGTACAATTCTGTCATCGCAGTCCTTGTACCTATCTTTGAGTTCCTTTTGTGCGTTTGTGAATGCTGAGTATGAAATTTTCCCATCTTGCCACAACTGTCGAACTTTGTTTTCTTGTGTTACAAGTTCAGCAATTTCTTGCTCTATGCTCGCTGTGTTATCATTTTCTTTTGGTGTTGCCAAATACTCGTTGTATGCATCCACAGTTATCGCTTTTAGCAAATCTTCATTTATCGTATTTGATGGGCATGCCGCCATACCCCTTGTGTTTGCCGTTCTACATATCCACCCGGCATTGCCAAAGTTTCTTATTTTGCTATTGATTTTTCTTCCATAGTGTTTTCCGCAGTGACCACACTCAATTTTCCCAGAGAACTCTGTAAACTTTTTGACAGTGTCAGTTTGTATTATCGTGGCTCTATAAGCCATCTCTGCTTGCACTTTATTGAATGTTTCTTTGTCAATAATTGGCTCATGGTCGTTCTCTACATAGAACTGCATAAGTTCACCCTTGTTCCCTATCATCTTTCCGTGTCCATCTGTGTAGTTCTTTTGTAGCAAAGCATCTCCAATGTATTTCTCTTGCTTGAGCATGCCAGCAACTTGACTTCTACACCAGCCCAAACTATTTTTCTTAGTGGGAATGTTTTCATCGGTTAGGATGTTTGCGATTCTTTGAATTCCCATTCCGTCCAAGTACATTTGAAAAATTCTTCGCACCACTTTCGCTTCTTCTTCATTTACTGTCAAACGAACTCTCTTATTTTCTCGAATTATGTTGTAACCATAAAGGTTTACTAATTCGATGCTCCCCTCGCTGAATCGCTTTCTAGCGCTCCATTTCACATTATTACTCATGGTTTTCAGTTCTTCTTCAGCAAGGATTGATTTCAATCTGAGCATCAATTCATCTGTCAGTTGTGAGGTGTCGATTTCGTCTGACTCAAAATACACTGTTACACCGATTTCTCGTAGTTCTTTGATTGTTTTCAAAGTTTCATTTGAATTTCTTCCAAATCTTGCAACGCTTTTGGTGAAAATCTTTTTGATTCTCCCCATTCTGCAAAGTTTAATCATTTCTAGGAAACCTCTGCGTTTCCGTTGCGTTGCTCCTGACACAGCTTCGTCACCGAACATGCCTATAAAGTGATATAAAGGCTCGGCAAGCAGTTTGTTCGTCCAATAACTTTCTTGAACATAATAACTTTCTTCTTGCTCGTCTTTGTCGGTTGAAACTCTGGCATAAGCACACACCGGAACTATTTCTGTTTGCGTTGCCGTGTGTATGATTATTCTTTTCATTCACTTCTCCTTTTTCACAACACAAGGAAGCCGCAAAAGAAGACTAAAGTCCAGAGAAAATCGCAACTTTTTTTAAGAATTTTTCAAACTTTCCGAAATAAGTTTGAATTCCGTTGAAGTTATCAATTTATCTGCCAACAGCATCTTCAAAACTCCCATTTGCAATGCATCTTCAAATGCATTATTTTGAGTCTTTGCTGTCATCTTGTTCGTCCTTGTTCTCTTTCACTTCAATACCAAACTTCGACATTTGCTTGAAAATTTGGTTGCATCCAGTTGCGGACAAACCACTTGCACCACCAATCAAAATTGCCGTCCAAATGTTTGTGGCCGAAATGATTGATGGAAACGCATAGAAGCAAACGATGCCGGCAATTATACCTATCACACACCCAATAATTGGAATAATTCTGACAAGTGTTTCTTTGTCCTTAGCAATAAATCTTTTGTAAATTTCCATAATTGAAAAAACCAGTGAAACGATCACTGGCACACAAATAATCTCCAACATTTTTTATTCTCCTTTTTTTGTTGAATTCTCAATTAAAAAATCTTGCATTTCGTCCTTTGCTTTTTCGTAAGCACTAAGTGCTTTTTTCATCTCTCCATTTGTCTTTCCATCTCGAAGTGCAATTGAGTTTGCAACCGTGAGCTCTCCAATTGCGTTTATGCTTTTTATAATAAGCACGTCCTTTTTATGGTTTCTCTCTTCTCGGCTCTCTTCTTCCTTTTGTCGCTTTTTGAAAAAGTGCTGTAAGAAAAAAAGCACCATCCCACTGACAATGCTCCCAGCAATGCTTATGATTATTGCTATCATTTTTTCTCTCCTTAATAAAAAATTATAAAGCCGGGCAGTCCGCCATCTCCACCAGCACATCCACCGGCTGGTGAACCACCACCGCCACCGCCGCCACCATTCGTGCCAGCCGAACCACCAGAACCCGAACCAGTATCGCCAGCTGCTCCGCCATCTCCATAACTTCCGCCGCCACCGCTTCCGTGTACTTGTGTATAGGATGTGTCTGGGCCTTTTCCGCCTAGTCCACCTAAGACCAATTTCCCAACATTGCCCTCAGGATTTCCAGAGCCCCCACCAGTGTCATTAAAAAATACGCCGTTGCCTTTCATGCCATTTTGAGCTTTATGCCCTCCATGAATTGATGTTCGTTCTATTATTGGCAAATTGCCACTGCCACTTATACCAACTGCTCCACCACCTTGATAATTGTCAGTCGACCATCTCGGATGGTTGCTTGTTCCGCTGTATCCACCGTTCGCCCATGCCCACTGTGTTCCATCTGATTTGTAAATGCTAATTCCGGGTGCAAGATAAGTCGTATCACTACTGCATGCTGTTCTTCCTTTGTAATCCCCATCAGAATTTGTCGTTATCCTAAAATAATCGCCATTTTTTACGCACACAGTTACGAAACCTTTCCCGCCACCAGCACCACCAAGGCCACCCCAGTTTCCAACTAAAAACCAGTATGCACCTTCTCCGCCTTTGCCACCAGCGCCCCAAAAAGCAAGATTTATAATGCAATCTTTATTTGGTGCTTTGGACGACACTATAAATGTTCCACTTGCAGAGTTTGCCGAGGTGGACAAATAAAGGCTACCATTGACATTGTTTATATAGTATGTTATTCCGCATCCAGTTATGGATGCTTTCGCTGACATGTTTCTTGGTCTTGTTCCATCCATTATCACTGGTGCAACTTGTCCATTTATCTTTATTTTGCCTTTTGCTGAATCATAGTTTGAATTCGTGCTGTAATTTCCAGTATTTTTTAATTCCCACCCAATTATGACTTTCTTTGTTCCGTTATCTACTTCTGTTGTCAATCCCTTTATCTTGCTTGGGAATGCTCCATGCTGTTTCCCAGTTTCGCTTGAAGGAACTGGTGTGAAATAAGTGAGAATGTCCACTCCGTTTATTTTTAATTGCCCCATACCACTCTCCTAGCAGTCTTCTACATCGCTTACAATTTTTTCTTTGGTTGCGTTGTAAAGGCGAGAAAGGTTGTTTTCTCTCACTCCATCTAGTCCTATTGACATTGTGCCTAAAAAGTCAATTTTGTGGCACAAATCGCTTGTTAATCCTAATTGAAGCCAAATATCCTTGTAAGTTAAGTTCTCAATGTCTATGTCTTCCTTAAGCACTCTATCAATAAGCATCAACCCTTCGCTCTGAATCATCTCTTGTCTTTCTGTCAATTTTTCAATTTTAGGATTTTGCTCTAAAAACTCTTTTCTGTTCTTTATCGTTTCGATGTCTTGGATTTTATTTGTTTCTTCAATTAAAGCTTTGACATTGTTTATGAGGTAGTTCTGTGCGTTGTTTTTGAAAGCCAAGGATGCATCTTTCAATTTCTTTTCTCTCTCCCTAGTTTCTTTCGACTTATAGACATTCATTTCGATCTCGGTTGTTTGGTCAATAAAATTGTTTACTGTTCTTGCAATTTTGCAGTATTTATCATCAAAAAAAATCGCCATAATCTTCTCCTATACCAAGTCAATTGTTTTTGCTTTCATAAGTGTGAACACCGTTGTTCCGTTTAGCATATTGTTGATTTGAGTCTGTAAATCTGCAATTTTAGATTCCATTTCGGATTTGGTAGTAAATTTTCCCCAAGAGCCCCAAGTGGAATCGTTGCTTCCTATTCGGTAATATACCCCTTTATTATTTGTTGCAATTTGAACTGGATAACCAGCAGATTTGTCCGACCAAGGAATTATTGAAATAACATTTGAATATGTGTCAATTCCTGTTTCAGATAACCCAATTTTGCTATTCAATTTTAATTCGCTGACAACCTTTCGTGGTTGCTCATCTATCAAGGCGCTTGGCGATGGACTTTCATTTCTTGTGTCGGCTTGTTGAATGCTATAGCTCCTTCCAACTATTGTTGTTCCGTCAGCTATTTTAGTAATTGCATCTGCATTGGCCTTTATTAAGTTTTTTATTGTCGTATGAAAGTTCGGATCATTGTTTATTGCTTTTGCGATTTCACTGAGTGTGTTTAGATTCTCTGGCGAGTTATTCACCAAATTCGCAATTGCTGTTTCAATCGAACTTGCAATCAATTCTTTTAGCACTCTTCCTTGGTTAGCTGAAAGCACATAATCTGAATTTGACGAATTCAAATCATCAACAATTGTGAATCCAGCATCGCTTCCTTTTAATGCTACAATCCCCCAGTATTCGCTGTCTGCGCTTGGAACTGGTTGCTGATTTTTATGTGTCACTTTGCAAAAATAACAACATCCATGAATGCTCACCGTGTCGATGAAATATTCATCATTTACATACTCAATGTTGTCTTCCCAAACACCTTTATTTCTGTATGATGTTCCCTTTTTCGGTGCTGGAATTGAAAATTTTATGTTTTTATGCTTATTTGTCGAATTTGTTTCAATATTTACCGCAACATGTTCTTCACAGTCCAGTTCTTCGCTCGAAACTGTCAAATTTTCGACAATTTCTAATGTTTTTGTTGCTTTTGCGTTTGCATTGTTAGAAGTATTGACGGCATTTGTCGAATTTGTATTCGCAGTGCCTGCCAATTGCTCGGCTTTCAATGCATTTGCTGCCGAATCTGATGCAGATTTTGCAGATGCTGATGCACTATTTTGTGCGGCTGTCGCACTGCTTTGTGCTTCACTTGCTGATTGTTCTGCATTTTTTGCACTTTCTTGTGATGAATTTGCCGAATTTTGTGCATTTTTTGCACTTTTTTCTGCATTTGATGCACTCTCAGCTGCTTGACTTGTTAAACTCTCAGCATGTTCTGAATTTTCATTCGCTTGCTCTGCGATTGCCAGAGCTTTGTTCGCATGCTCATAAGATTTAATAACCAAGTCCGGCACTTTTCTTGTGTTTGGACTCGCATATAAAATTGATTTCTCAATTGTTAAATACAGAATTCTAAACGGCACAACAATGTTATTGTCTGCCATGTATGCAACCGCTTGCACTTGCAACTCGCCTCTTTTAGCGACTTCATTTGGAATTGTGAACTGGAAGTTCAATTTGTCAAAGTCTTCTCCATATTCATTTGTTTTATCTTCAGGTGCATAAAGCGATGTTGACCACTTTTCTCCCTTGATATCCATGAAGTCTATTCTCTTTGCATACTCTTCATATTCTTGTGGAAATGAAACATCAATTGTGGTTGCATTGCACTCGCTTTCTAGGATTTGAATTTCACCTAAATTCTCAGCATCATATTTTTTGTTGCTGAATAATGTTAATTTTATGTTTTTCATTCAATTCTTCTCCTATTATTAAATTGTCTACGGTCGTGGATAGCCGACTGACTTATTCATACTGAAAATTTGAACCCACCCACCTATAAAAATCGCATCTATCATGGTTGGCGGATTACCAGCAATAACTTGTGGCGGACTATAAAAAAAACTCAAGACAAAATTTACTTGCCACAATCGCCATTGTATTATTGGACTCTCAAACAGAAGCTCACTGTCAAAATGAACTTTTAATCTCTTCGCTGATAAGTCATACCAAACTCTGATTCTTGTTGTCGTGTAAACCTTTTTTTCTTGTTTATAAATTTCATTTCCCTTATAGGTAATCTTCAAGTAGTACTTTTGTGTAAGCCCAGATGATTCACCAAGATATGCAACTGTCAAGTTTTCATCTCCGCCTGTCATGTCTTTCATGGTTATTCCACCATCAAATGGACAAATCGTCATGTCATCGCAGAATTCCAATGTTTTTCCACTTGCACCAATTTTCCCAAGTTCCGGGATTGATATAACTATCAAACCGTTCCCTTGTTTTATCTCTGCTCCATTCTCACCGACAAAATCGCTTGTCACTGGTGTGATATTGTTAAAGCCTATTATTTTTCTGCTCCCTTCATAGACTTCTCTCACTGGAGATGTTCCAAAAAAAACACGCCTATTTTGCGTGTTGCCATCATGTATTGCCATTTATTTCTCCTTAGACCGTTGTTAGGTATATCACCCTATCGTATCTAGTTCCCGGCAATGATGAGCCTTTATAAATTGTCAATGTTCCAGCCGGTGGACTGCTTGTTGGTGCAGATTCCGTATAAACTATCGTTTGTGCTTTTGTCGCCGTGGTTGCATTTTTTACATAGTGGTTGCTTTCAAAAATGTTGCTTATTGCTCTTCCAGCAATTGTTCCAGTCACATTGTCTGCATTCATTGCTCTTTGTGGCGCTGACAACATAGCCCTTTGATCAACACTTGTTATCGTATTGTTTGGATTTATTGTCAATAAATAAAGCGGAATTTGATGAATTCCGCTTGGTGCAACTTTTAAGTCATCTTGAATGAGTGCTATATTTGTTGTCGAACTTTGTGCTGTACTTTTAATCTTGAATTGATGCGGAGTCACCGACAAGTTTATTTCCGCATAAATTCTTGCGTATTGTGGCGATCCAGTTGGATATACAAAGTTTAGTTGTGTTGGACTGTCTGTCATTCCAAAGTAGCCCATTGCGTGTACCATTCCAGCCCCAATTTGAACCCCACGGTCAATGACTGTGAGTGGAAATTTGCTTGGCTCTGTTCCCACAATACCAGCTTCGTTCTGTGTTAGATAATTGTAAATCTTCGCATCAAATGACGGCAAAATTTCATTGCTACCATTTAGTGCATCGCCAATGCCTTTCAAATAACTTGCCATAGTTTACTCCTTTTTTTGAAATTTTCTATTGTTGTATAGTTTCATGCGGTCTGTGAAATCAATTCTTGTTTTCCCAAATATGCATGTGTAGTATGGATCATTCAACTTGAATTTCAGTCCGGTGAAAATGCTATCGTATTGTCTGTCTTCGTATATGATTGTGATTTTATCTCCATATCTGAAATTTGTTGGCCGAACCATTGTTTGCTTTTTTGCCAGTTTGTATTGAATGCAGTGGTTATAAATGTTTCCGCCAAGTTCTCCCCTTGCCAGTTCTTCCATTGTATATCCTTCTTTGATTGCATCCATCTCATTCCACTCGACATACTTTGTTGTCGGTGGCAAAATTCTTTTTTCATGAGCTGCATTGCTTGTGATTGAGTTGTCCTGAAGCAAATAAAAAGTGCCACGAACTGTTCCGTTATTTTTGTCGAATAATATGACTTTATTTTCCTTCGGCAATTCGTTGTTATCAACTTCCGGCTTGCTTAATTTGATGTTATCTTTCAAAACATAGCCTTCTGTGTCGTTTTTTACTATCGAACAGATGATTTGACTGTGCAAAAAGTCTATTTCAAACTCCACAATGATGTTATACCTGTCGAACATTGAGTCAATGAATTCGACAACATCCAGAGTGTTACTGTCGTCCGTCCAAACAGCATTTAGGTCTTCACCAAAGGTTCTTATCACCAATGGAAGTTTGCGTTTTGGATCGCTGGTATTTATAAAGCCATATTCTAGGATAGTCTTCAAACCGCTGACTGCATCAAACTTTTTGTTGAGCAAATTTGTGAATTTGAAAACATTCAGCACTGTGTCATTGAATAGTTCCTTTGGATGCTTGAAACTGATTTTCAAGTCGGTGTTATCAATCGCCGTCACGACTCCAAGAACTATCAATTGAATTCCTTCGCTTATCGCAACCAAATCCCCTTTGAAACCTTGGCTCGCTTTTGTTATATTAAGAGTGCTTGTGTTGTTTGTCATGTAGTCGTAGTCAATATTGAAATCTTTGACCGTTCCGCCGTCCACGAATTCTAGTGTGTTTCTGTCATATAATTTGTAGTAAACCATTTATATAAGTTCCTTTTGAATTGAATATGAAAGTGTCACCTTTCCAAAATTGCTGTTTAATGCCGAAACTATGAAAGTGCTTATCCCCGGTGGAATCGTCAAAAAATTTGAGAAGGTATAATTCTTCTCACCGGTATAATAAACATCTTCGTGAACCAACTCATCACCCACTTGGCTATACAGCGTTGCCTCTTGTCTGTCTGCTGAACTATCCACCAGCAAATATGAATTTGCTCCGATTGTTATGTGGTACATTGCTTGGTCTTTCACTTCTCCATCTTTCAAAATTCTGAACAATGGAGATTCAGTTATCCCTTCCACCTTTACACGACAACTTGTCGCCAAGTTTCCGGTGTTGTCAATGGTTACGGCCAAGTTATTGCTCCCACCATAAAAATATGGGTAAACATACGGATAAACCAAGGGATCTCCGGTTCTTGATAACTCAAGAACAATTTCTTTGTCTTGTTTCCATCTGCTCAAGCATTCAAATTTGACTGGCACTTTTAGTGCAGAAGTTTTGATGTCAATTTCGCCTTTCTTCAATTCTGTTATAAGCACGAGCTTGTACCACTCCTTATTCAGCATGTTATCAAAGGATTTGCCAGTTGTCGAATAATAAAGTTTCATTGGGGTGTCTGTATTAACATTTCCTATGAAAGCAACAAATCTCTGGTAATGGTCATAGTCAACAAAATATAAATCACCGCTTATTGTCTGCGATTGTGTTGTCACGCTCTCTATAAAAAATGTGTTTTCCACTTCATAACTTGAAATTTTTGTTTTAATTCCCAGTCCGTCCGGATTTGCAAAAAATGTTCCTTTCTTGTAGTCCAACTCATCTGTAGTCAAATTCCAAAGTTTTCCGTTTGAATTTTCCAACCAAAATTTACGCATTAAATCTTACCCCCAAGTTCCTTGTTTATTCTTTCTGCAAGTAAGTCCGCAACGATTTCTGCATTCTCTTCAGCTATTGGATTCTCTCCCTCGCTGGTTATGTTTACATTGATGTCTTGCGTCGAACTGTTGCTGTTTTGACTCACTTGGTTGCTGGTTATGTCTAAATCTCCGCCTAGGCTGTCATATGAACTTGCTATTCCTTCCATCTGCCCTTTTTGTGCATCAAGACTTTTACTCAATTCGTTGCTTCTTCCAGACAGGAAAGCGAAGATAATGGCGAGAGTAAGAACAACTGCCACGACTCCCAGTATCACCGGAATAAGTGGTGTTGCGGCTGCCGACACCGCTCCTACGCCGCCAGCTGCCCCATAACTTGCGATGGTGATTGCCTTAATAACTCCGACAATAACCGTCACAATTGATACGATTTTTGGAAGTAAGATAATCATCATAAGCAGAAAAAACACAAACTTTTGCTGTGTTGGCGACATTCCAGCAAACCAGTTGGCAATTGCTGTTATAATTGGCAACACAAACTCATTGACAAATTGAGCGAGTGATTGAATAAGCGGAAGCAAACTTTCCGCAAGGACAACACTCACTTGCATGAATTGTTGTTTTACTGAGTTCCACTGCTCTTGGATTGCTCTGGCGGATTCTGCATTCTCTTCTGTGATTATTCCGTTTTCAATGGTTTTCTGATTCAATTCTTCAAGTTGCTCGCTTGTCAAACTCATAACTTCAAGAATGTTAACCGCCTGTTCTCCAAACAGTTCATAGGCAATTTGGTTGCGAAGTTGGATGTCTTCCATCTGTTCAAGTGCAGAAATCGTTTCTGTATAGACTTCATTCAGACTTCTCATTTTGCCATTTACATCCGTTGTCGAAACGCCAATGTATTTTAGAATGTTCGCATACTCTGCTCCTTGTCCGAGAGCAATTTTGTTCAGCACACTTTTCATTGAATCAAGTGTCTTGTTATAGTTGTCTGCATCACCGGTGATTTCTTTGTACAATGACCGTTGCAATTGCATTGCTTCAATGTTGTGTTCATATGCCTTTGCCATTTCATCAATTTCAAGAGTTGTTTTTGCAAATGCTGTTATTGTTCCAGCAAGTGTCGTCACCAACCCCAAGGCGAGTTTTGAAAACGCTTTCAAAACTTTTTGAGAACTTTTTAAGGATTTTGTTACAGAATCAAAGCCTTTTGATAGATTGCTGATTTTGCTGAGTGTTGGTGCTTGTGTTGCATCATTGAGTTGTTTGTTATAACTGCGGAGTTCGTTCTCAGCTTTCATAACAGCAACTTGTATTTTATTAAACTCTTTTGCCGTCATATCGCCATTATTAAAGGCTTTTGTTGCTTCCAGTTGTTTCTGTTTCAGCAAAGCAACTTTCTGTGTTGCAATGCCTATTTGGCTGCTCAAATTCTTCATTCGCTGAGCTGCGACTTCTGTTGCCTTAGGATCAAGTTTTATGGCTTTATCAAGTTCTTTTGTTTGTGCTGTAGACTGCCTAAGTGATTCGTTCAGTTTTTTGACTTTGCTGTCAATTTCGTCCAGCGACCTTCCTATCTCTGCCATATCTTTCCCCTTTATTTATTTGTTGAGTTTTGTTTTAAATCTGTTTTCGATTCTTTCATCCAGTCCTTTCAGTTTGCGAATCGCTCGGCTTATAAATCGTGTACCTTGAATTGTGCTTGTTCCATAATTGAGAATGTTTGCGATTTTCTGATATGGTTCGCCTTTCTTGTTGTAGCCTTCAAATTCAACCGAATAACCATACCACTTTCTTCTGACGACAAGTTTTGTTTTTCTTAGACTGTTTAATAAACCAAGCGTTGCTCCCTTTGGTGCAGTCTGTTCCAGTTGCTTGCGGAACTCTTCCGCTTCAATGTCAATCTGCTCTTTAATTGCTTCCACCGCTTGTTCCGTCTTTTCTGTTAGGCTGTTGAAATATTCGCTCATTTCCTTGTTGATTCCATCATTCCAAGACATGCTACCCTCTCATCTTTCCTTTCAAGGTCATCTCTGCAACTGATAAAGGTTTCGAATAGGAAATGTTTTTCCCATCTGCCTTTGCGAGTGCCACGGCATCTATGCTGGCTGAATATTCAATGAGGTCATACAGCACATTAAGCCCCATGTCTGCAATGTTTGCTTGCACCCCGGTTTTCACGGCGCAGTACAACATTTGTGTGGTGAAATCGGCCTCGACATTCGATGCCGTATTATTCTTGCCGAGGCTTAGCCTTTTTTTTGACTTATAAATAGCGAAAGGAATTCCATGAGTTCTCCGATCACTTTTTGGTCAATGACAAAATGTGGCGGAATGGCACATATAAGTTCTGCAATGTCCGGCTTGTTTGGATACTCTGCTGTTGCAATTAAACTTGCAATAAAGTTCAGCACGAATTCGCTGTCGAACTTGTAATTCTCCAAACTTCCAAGGACCTCTGTTGTTTGCTCATCTGTCAATGTGTGAATGTCATCTACACTCTTTATTCCGAATTGCTTGAGTTTTTCCAAGGTTTCAGAACTTGTGTTTCTCTTTGCAAATGTGATGATGTCATTCAGCAAATCTCTGCCAAAGTAAGATTTGTAGAGAATGAAAGTCATCGCATTCCCACACAGTTTTATGGTGTTTTCACCATCTTTAATTGTCTTCACAAGACCATATTGTTTCATGTTATTCCCCCTCATCAATGCTTGAATCTGGAATATAAATTTCGTCTTGGACTTTATCCCAAATGTCTTCGTTTGTTTTGCTGTTAACGATGGTGTATGTCACATTTTCCTTTTTGAGTTCTTCTGAAATATACTCGTAAGGATAAACGGTCACATTTAATGTCAAATCACGAATCGTCTTTCCATCAAATGAAACGCTGGAAAGTGCGGGCAACTGGAACACGGCTCTGTAAAGTGTGAACATGGATTCGCTCCCATCTCCAACGCTTGTGTAAAAACCAAATGCGACTTCTTTTGACTTTGCTCCGCTCTTTATCACAACTGCCCCATTTTTATCGGTTGTGACATCAAAAAATTTGCTATAAACATTAAATGGAAGAACCGCAAATTGCACAGTTCCCTCACCGCTCAAAGGTGAGTTCAATCTTATAAATGCCGGATTGTCATCTGCACTTATGTCCGTTGTTTCGCTTTTAAATTCAATACTCACTTGCATAAGTCCTTCGTGATATTCCTTATCACCAAACGAACCATCCGGATTCTTGCTTGCCGCGAAAAATTTCTTGTTTCCAGTTTCATATAACTGCGAAACATTCACATTGCTGTTTGCTGGCATAATTTATTCTCCTTTAATAAATTTTGAATATGGTTATCGGATAATGAAAAAGTGAAGTTTCGCTTTCGAAAAATTCGTCAGCAAACTCCAATTCATATCCGTCTTTTATGAATTGATTTTCAAGGTCTTCTAACAGTTTTATGTTATTCTCGCTGTCAAAGCTGCGTTTTGAGAAGACATCAATTGCAATTGCGACTTCTCGTAAGAAGGCTTGATTGTCTGCTCTGGAAACAACATCGCTGGTTGGAATGTAATAAGTCAAATAGTTGTCTTTTGCTTTGGCTTTTTCATTTCTCACCACCCCATGCCAATAGCACGTCCTTGTTTCTTCAGCAAGTTGTGCATCGGTTAGTGTTATTCCTTCAACAAGTCCGGCATCTGTCAGCGATTGTCGAATGTCTTTTCTTGCTCTTTTTCTTGCTTCAATATTGGTCATCATAATTCTCCCAAACGATTTCGTCAAAAATTGGCGGTGCTATTTCGTCCGCCTTTATAACCAAATCGGTTTTGTTGAATTCGTATGGATCTATCGAAACGATTTGGTATGTCTTGTTTCCAAATTCCAAAAGCAAGTCGCTTGTGAGCTTTGGGCTGTATGCAATTCTGAATTGAATTGTTTCTTCCATTTGGACTGATTTTGCCGTGAAAATCTCACGCTCCGACAAATGCCTTACATACGCCCACAAACCGCCACTTTCTTCCGAGTGGATGTAGTTCTTCACCACTCGCTCAAAGCCGTCAAATTCGGTGTTTTTTAGGCGAAAAACCCTGACCTTTTTGTCTTTTACTTCTTTTCTTTTATTTTCCATCAAAACCCCTCTTTTCTAAGGTGAGACAGAATGATTGCGATTGTTTTTTCAAGCATCAAAAAATCTGCCGTTTCTCTATTTGAATAAAGGTATCCAACGGCATATTTCACAGCTTCTTTAATCACAACTGGCATTGGCTCAAGGTTTTCAATTTCATATCGAAGAACCTTTTCGACTATCTCTTTCGCTGTTTTCAAAAAGTCGGCAATAAGGGAGTCATTGTGACTCCCATCTATGCCAAGGTAAATTTTAATTTCTTCAATCGTTGGCATGTTTGCCCCCCTTTCTTGTTTATTCTGAATATCTTGGTTCTCCAAGCACCGCAGTGATTGAGCCAAGAAGTGTACAACCCTCTATGGCATCAATTTTGATTTTGAATTCAACTGCATCATGATGTGCAATTTCATTCGCAACAACATTGATTGTCGTTTCTGTGAGTTTGCCAATTGTTATTTCTTGATTTTTAATCTCAATTTCACTTCCGTCTTGCAAAACTGCAATCACTCTTGCAGTTGTTTTCTGCTCTGCACCATCGCTGGTTTTAATGCAAACTTTTGCAGATTGATAGTTGTCAAGTTTAATTCCTTTTGTTTCAACTTCTTTTGCAAAAATTTTGCCGGCATCTGCCAAGATGTCAACTTTCTCTTTTAAATTTTGGCTCATAACCTTATCTCCTTATTTTTAATTTCTTTTTGCGAGTGCAACGAATGGTGATACTGTTGCACTGCCCTTGTATGGTTGTAATGCCTTTGACCATACTGGTTGTCCATCCACTCTGTAAATGAAGCGGAACACATTTTCGTCATAAAGGAAACGAACATGGATTGATGATGTTGCATTAATTCCGCCTTTGTCAATGAGCAAGTATTGCCCAATGTCAGCAAGGATGATGTCGCCAATTTCTCCGACTTCACTGCATTGTTCAAGAGTGATAACTGGTCTGCCGAACAATGTTCCATATGGCTGTTCGCTTAATCCACCGGCTGGAATATAAACCGGACGATCACCGACTTTCAAAGTGTAAAGCAACGGCTCAATTTCCGGATTTATATACCATACAGAATTTGCACGGCTTCTGCTCCAAAGTCTTGACCACATTTTCACCAAGTTTTCAACTGTGATTTTGTCTGTCTGTCCTTGTTCTTTCTCAACTTTCACAAGTGACCCGCTCTTCAAAATTCCAAGTGGTTGTCCAGCGCCAGTTCCACTCAAAATTGCATCATCAAGTTTGAAACCAAACTCTTCTGCAAATCCTTCTCTGATGACATTTTCAAGGGCTGCACTATCTTGGAGCAATTCATCTGTCACATAGCAAAGACCAGTAAGTTTCTTGAGCGACAAATCCATTTGACGGAATTTTGGTTTACTTCCAGTGATTTGGTCAGCTTCGCTCTCCCAGTAAGTTTGGATGCCGCCCCATCTTGCACCGTTTGCTCTGCTCTCTTCGTCAAGTGCATTGATTTTGATTCCATTTGCATTTGTTGAAAGTGGAATTTTCTTGACCTTGCTGGCAAGGATTCCAGTTTCATATGCTCTTTTTAACAAATCTCCAACAAAGTCTTTCTGCACAAGAAATCCACCGTCTGTTGGATTTGTTTCGTTGAGTCCGCTGGCACTTCTTGTGGTAAGTCTTGCGTCAACTCTTGCTCCCGGTTGACTTGCACGGTAGACAGCCATCATCTGTTCGCCGAGGGAACGGAATTTTCTTTCATTGTCTTTTCCAACTTCTTCCTTTGGTGTTTCCGGATTTGTTGGCTTCTCTTCTTCGTCTGCTGGTGCTGGTTTCTTTTCATCGTCTGCTTTGTCTTCTTTGAAAACTTCAAGGCGAATGATTTGTGTATCCCAGCCACGAATTTCATTTTCTAGTTTGGTGAGTTCTCTGTTCTCTTCTTCTGTAAGGAATCTGTCTTCCTTTTCTGCCTTTTCAATGATTGATACAGCCTTTAATCTGCAATCTTCTCTTCTTGCTTTCAATTCTTTAATTGATTTCATTTCAAATCTCCTTTCATTAACTCAAATTTTCTTTTCTTAAGCAGTAAAAAAGCGACACGCTTTTCGTTGTCGCTCTCTCTTGATTTTTGTCTTATCTTATAGACTTCTTCTGCCGACCTTATATTGCATTCGGTCTGCGTGTATGCTGGGAATGTTACCGGACTGACATCAAATAATTTCACCTTTATAAGTTCCCTTATGTTCATGCCATCTGACTCTTGCCAAATGTCATCAAGAACAATAAAACCAAAACTCATTTGTGTGATATCGCCACGACCAATACTCACGAGCAAGTCCTTTGCCCATTGTGTATCTGGCGGTGTTATTTTCACCAGCAACCCTTTTTCATCTTCTGCAAGTTCCAATGTGCCGGCTTTGTTTCTGCCTAGCACATAGTTTGGATCATGATTAAACAATGCACGAATGTCATCATGTGCGATTGTTTCTGCAAATGCTCCCGGCAGAACTTTCTCTCTAAATGGGAACGCTCCACCCAGTTCTTGACTCCATGTATCAAAAACGGAAGCATAGCCCACAATTTGAGGTGCTTTGTTTTCACCTTCTTGACCGGTGTCAATGCGTAGTTCTTTCATGGTGATGCTACGCCTTTCCAAATTCTTATCCATCTTGATTCTCCTTATTGTTTCTAATTGGTGTCATGTTTCCGTTTACCAAATAATCATCGCCACCCTTGTCTGCTGGAATCTTGTTCATGTCTTCAAGTTCTCGGATTTCATTTGCAGATAGCCAGCCATTTTGCCTTGCGGTTGCATATCCTTGCATTCTGCTGTTGAAATCTCCACGCATCAAACCGTCAACCTTAAACCTTGCACAGTAGATTGTCTTTTCTTCTTCTGTCAAGCAACTGCGTTGTATCGCTTGCTCCCAACGAACAAGCCAAGGTCTGATTGTATGCACCACGAAATCAATGCTTTGATGCTCTATGTTTGAGAATGTGCTTCTTGACAAATCACCAATCATATGAGGTGGAACACGGAATATTCTGCAAATTTCAGTGATTTGAAATGCCCTTGTTTGCAAAAATTGACTATCTTCCGGACTCATGCCAATTTCATGGTACTTCATGCCCTCTTCCAAGACTGCAACTTTGTGGCTGTTCTTGGTTCCTTGATAGACACGATTCCACGACTCTCTCAGTCTTTCCGGATCTTTTACAACGCCGGGATGCTCCAGCACTCCACCCGGTCTTGCTCCGTTTCCAAAAAACCTTGCACCGAACTCTTCTGTTGCAAGTGCCAACCCCATAGCTTCTCTGGCATAGGTAATCGGACTTATTCCAACTACGCCGTCAAATGTGAAGGCTGGAATGTGTAGCAGTTGCCTTGCCGTGTAGGTTTTGGTTGTGGCATTGTTTATGTTGTCTGATGTGTACTTGTAAACAATTTGACCATTTGCATTTCGTTCGACATCCATGTTTTTGGCCTTTAATGGAATCAACTCTGTTACATGTCCGCTCCTATCTCTCTTTATTAAGGCATAGGCATTTCCCCACAAAAGCAAGTTTGTCATAAGCATTTCACGGAATGTGAAACTGCTCATTTCGTTATTTGGTTCATCGTGCAAAACTGCGTAGAGCGGATGCTGTTTGGCTTTAACCAAATCACCGTTTGTTTCTTCTTTCAGTAAATTCAACGGCAGACTTGCAACTGTTTCGCTTATCACTTTCACGCAAGCATAAACTGCAGAAATCTTCAACGCAGTTTCTTCGTCAACTGAAATTCCGCTGTTGCTCTGTCCAGTGTCTAGGTCAACACCTTTCACAAAATCTTCCATTTTTTGACTTCTCTTTTGTGGATGATCTCGGCTTCTTCGCCAATTAAACATTCCCATAGGCTCTCCTTATAAAATTAAAATTCCACGGTTGTTGTAGACACTGTCTGTTGGCTTTGCATTCAAAGCACGACTCAGTGCCATGACAAGTGCAATTGCACCATCAATTTTTTCTGTCGACTTTTCCTTATCCATCTTTATGTTTCCAGCTGGATCGGTTCTGATGTAGACATTGTCCATCATCCAGCGAAGCACTTCATTTCCGCCGTGTGCAAGTTTTTGTTCCAAAGTCAATCTCATGAGTTCTTTGGTTGGTGGCGACATGTCCTTGAAACCTTGACCAAATGCTACAACCGTGAATCCCATTTCTTCAAGGTCTTGTACCAAGTGTGTCGCTCCCCACCTATCGAAGACAATTTCCTTTATGTTGTAAACCAACCCCAACTCTTCGATGAAATGCTCGATTGCCCCATAATGAACAACATTGCCCTCTGTCGTCATGACGAGTCCTTTCTTCTTCCAAATGTCATAAGGCACATGGTCGCGCCGAACTCGTAATTCAAGTGTGTCTTCCGGCAACCAAAAAAACGGCAGTATTTCAAATTTGCCGTCTTCATCTTCCGGTGGGAACACCAACACAAATGCTGTTATGTCTGTTGTGCTACTTAGGTCTAGTCCGCCATAGCAAACTCTGCCCTTTAGCCTTTCCGGAATAACTTGGAAGTTGCATGCATCCCATTTGTCAAGTGGCATCCAACGAACACTTGTTTTCACCCATTGATTCAAGCGGAGCTGCCGGAATAGGTTCTCTTCTGCCGGATTATCCTTGGCTGAGTTGTACGCTGTTTTCAGTTTATCAATGTCAACTGTTATTCCAAGACTTGGATTTGCCTTTTTCCAAACTTCTTCGCTTGACCAGTCATCATCGTCCGCCGCCCCATACACAACCGGATAGAACGACTTGTCTATCTTTCTGCCATTCAAGATGTCATCTGCTTTTTGGTGGACCTCCCAGCAAATTGAATTGCGGTCTGTTCCAGCAGTTGTAATTAAAAAATACAATGGTTGCTTTCTTGCATCACCAGAACCGTGCAACATAACATCATATAAGGCACGGTTAGGTTGTGCGTGCAATTCGTCAAATATAACGCCATGCACATTTAATCCATGCTTGGTGTAGGATTCCGCCGATAGAACTTGATAGAACGAATTGAGTGGCAAATAAACAATTCTTTTTTGGCTCGCCATTATCTTGCATCTCTTTTTTAGTGCTGGGCATTGTTCTATCATCCCGCACGCAACATCAAATACAATTGATGCTTGTTGTCGGTCAGAAGCACAACCATAGACCTCTGCACCATACTCTCCATCTCCGCATGTAAGATATAATGCAACCGCGGCTGCCAATTCTGATTTGCCTTGTTTCTTTGGAATTTCAACATAGGCTGTATTGTATTGGCGGTATCCGTTGGGTTTCAATGTTCCAAAAACATCTCTCACAATTTTCTCTTGCCACGGCAACAATTCAAAATTCTTGCCATGCCACACACCCTTAGTATGTTTTAAGGAATTGATAAAAGCCACAGCTCTTTCTGCCATGGCCTTTCCTTTACTTTCAATTTCATTCACTGTCGCTCTCCATATAGGTGCTATTTCTTCGCTTTCCATTTTTCTAATTCATATTTTACTGCGTGTTTGGTATGCTTACATAATTTTTCCATCATATCTAATGTTTTATGGTAATCAATTGCAAAAAATGGATCATTTTTGTAATAGTATAAGAATAGTTCTTGTTTCCCATTTTCTCGAATCTCATTTGTGTTTATGCTGTTTGAGATAATTTCTACCCATCGACTGAGCATGTAAAGTTTTGCAGTTGGACTGAGTTCCTTTGGAATTTCATTCAACTTGCCCAATAGATATGGATTGTAAATTCTCATTGCTTTATGTTTAACCTTTTCAATGATTTCATCAATCTTGTCAAGGTCTTCTTTCTCAACTTTAATTTCAATGTATTTTTCAGTTATTTGTTTTTCTTTTACTTTTACTTCCATTCCGCCCTCCAATTCGTTCCCATGAGTGCAATTCTCATTGGCAGTACAACTGTTGCGTTGCAATTATCACAGCATCTTCCCTTTCTGACTGGTGCTGCGTTATTGCCGTAGCCAGTTATCTCTTTTTTACATATCACACATTTGTTCATTATTTTCTCCTTTTATGCTTAGGGTATCATTTACCTTTTTCGCAAGCACAGTATGCCGCAAAGGAACAATGAAGTCCAGAGAAAACTCAAAGAAACTCAAAGAATTTCTGACTCTATTCTATGCTCAATTTTGTCAGTCTTAAAGGTTGCCTTTTGCCATCTCTCTCCAAGTAGATTTCTTCATCTCCAAACATCTTTGCATATCGCTTTACAATGACATCGCAATAGTTTTCTGCCAGTTCAATGTTATATGAAGTTCGGTTCATCTGTTGGCAAGCCATAAGTGTCGAACCGCTTCCGGCGAACGCATCATATACGATTTCTTGCTCCCTACTGCTGTTTTGAATAAGTTTCGCACAAAGAGTGATAGGTTTCATCGTTGGATGCTCTGCGTTTCTTAAGGGTTTGCTATCACGAACAATGTCGCTTGGATAATGCTCGTAAATCTCATTGAGAATTTTTAGCAGTTCTTCTTTCTTTTTCTTTGCCAACTCTTCCTTATTTTCAAATACACTTGACTGTGTACGGTCATGGATGAAATAATGCGGTTTGTCTTCTCTCCAACCATATAGGATTGGTTCAAATTGCCATTGGTAATCTGAGCGACCAAGTGTGAAATGGTCTTTCACCCATATAAGTGTTTGACTGAGTTTGTAGCCAGCTTCTCTCAGAGCCTTTATGAAGTTCACAGATTCTTTTGTGCTGTGGAAAACATAAATGACACCGCCACCCTTAGTCTTGCTGTAGGTGTTCTTGTAAAAGTTTAGCAAGAATTGGTGGAATGATTCATCGCTCATATTGTCATTTAGGATTGACCTTTCGGCTCTTTCAATTCCCCTATATTCGTTTCTATCTTGCTCTGCTGTGCCATAGTCAATATTATATGGTGGATCTGTCACAACCAAGTCTGCGACCTTGTCTTCAAAAAGCCTTGAAATATCGCCTTCTGCGGTCGAATCGCCACAAAGGAGTTTATGTCTGCCGAGATGCCAAAGGTCGCCCTGTTGCGTGAAAGGCTTGTCAATTTGCCCTAGTTCTTGTTCTGTGTCAAAGTTATCTTCTTTTACATCATAAACCGTGCCACTGAATAATTCGTCAATTTCCCTTATTTCGAAACCAGTCAACGATGTGTCGTATCCACTCAATTGTAATTCCTTGAGCAAGTCCGCCAATTTCTCATCATCACACTCGCCGCTTATTTTGTTTAGTGCGACATTGAGTGCTTTCTCTTTGTTGTCATCAATGTCAACAACAACGCAGTCTACTTCGGTTATTCCAAGGTGTTTCATAACTCCAAGTCTTTGATGTCCGCCAACAACTGTCATGTTCCTTATGTTCACAATTATTGGCTCAACATAGCCAAACTCTTCAATACTCTTTCGTAGTTTTTCAAACTCTGTATCTCCCGGTTTCAGTTCCTTTCTTGGATTGTATGTTGCCGGTTTTAATTCTTCAACTTTGAATTTTTGAAATTTCAACTTTTTTCTCCTTTTTGGTTGGTTTTTTGTCTGTTTATTCTATAATCTTTAATATGAAAATTATCTCTTGTGCAAATGAAATCTACAAGTATAAAAGCGATGAAGAACTTGTTTCTGATGGTGTAACCTTTATAGCCTTTGTTTTTGCAAATAATGTTTTATCCATTGATGAAATTGAAAACAAAGTTCAGTCCGTCTTGGATGAGTTTCATGCCCAAGATTTCAAAAAATATCAAAACAACTCTTGCGTTTCTTTTGAAGCCCAAGATGGTATTTTAGTCAATTATCAACTTGACGAAGACTACCCAAATGAAAGCGAGTATAATAAATTTTTGAAGGAAATAAAAACGCTTTCACAGCTTCAATGTGACTTTGCCGAATCTATTAATAAATTCAAAAAACTTTACCTTGCCTATTATTCACCCACCACAATGAGAGCTTTTGAATTCTCTGGCAATGAATGGCAACAAACTGCAATAAAATTTGGATACGCATAAAAAAGACTAGGATTTCCTAGTCTTTCTTTATTTGTTCCCATGGGAACTCTTCTCTGCCGAAATGTCCATAGCATGCTGTTTGTTTGTATATAGGTTTCAGCAAGCCAAGTTCCTTGATGATGATCGCTGGTCTGAAATCAAAGTTCTTTTCCACATAGTTTTCAATTTCTTGTTGCGGTTTCTTGTTTGTTCCGAATGTTTCAATATTGACCGAGATTGGCTCTGCAAGTCCGATGCCGTATGCAACTTGGATTTCGCACTTGTCAGCATATCCATTTGCCACAATGTTCTTGGCTACAAACCTTGCATAGTATGCTCCGCTGCGGTCAACCTTTGTTGCATTCTTGCTTGAGAAACAACCGCCGCCCACTCTGCCGATTCCGCCATAGGTATCAACAACAATTTTTCTTCCAACGCAACCGCTGTCGCCATAGCTTCCCCATATAGTAAACTTTCCACTTGGATTGACGATGAGTTCAGTTTCAGCTGTGATAAGGTCTGCGTATTCAGCAATAACCGGTGCGATGACTTCTTCCGCAATTATGTTGCGAACTTCTTCCTTTGTCAAATTCTCTGCGTGGCTTGCAGATACAAGCACTGTCGCAATTCCATTTGGTTGTTCATCTTCGCCATATTCAATGCTGACTTGGCTTTTGGCATCCGCAAAAAAGTCTACTCTTCTCTTTCTGAATTCTTCATATCTTTTCATAAGTTTGTGTGCAATTATAATTGGCATTGGCATCAGCTCTTTTGTTTCGTTGCATGCGTAACCATAGACAATTCCTTGGTCGTTTGCTCTCAGTTCTTCTTTCACAACTGCTTGGTGAATATCCGGACTTTGCTCGCTTATCTGTGTGATGATTCTAAATGGCTTTGTATAGCCAACTTCTTTCAAAATCTCATTTGCGATTGCTGAATAGTCAATCTTTGCTGTTGTTGTCGATTCTCCATAAATCATAAGCAAATCATCTTTGATTGCACACTCCACTGCCATTTGTGCGTTTGGATCTTGTTTGAGTGCTTCGTCCAAAAAGGCATCTGCAATGCAGTCGCATGTCTTATCCGGATGCCCAATGTTCACACTTTCACTTGTCAAAATTTTTCTCATTTTTCCTTTCCTTTTATTTTCTAAATTTCCATAAAGGAGATATAAAAAATCCCATCGTTTCCGATAGGATTTTCAGCATCATTATTGTTCCCATCAGTCTGACTTTAGCACCTTTCCGTATGGTAGGTTGCTGTGCGGTCATAGTGTCAGTCACTCACGCACTCTTTATGGATACAAGCATTATAACATATTTTTTTATTTTTCATCTTTTTTTTCGCCATAATGGACAATTATTTTATTTTTTTTCAAGTATTCGTCCATATCCCTCTTTGCAGTTTCTTTGTAGTCCGGCCGTTTAGTTTCTTTGTCTTTGCACTCCATGCAAATACAGTCTTCATTGTACATTGACATAATTCTTCCACCGCTTAGGTCTTTTCCGCACCTATCACAAACTCTCTTACTGAAAAATTCATCATTCATTTTCTCATTCTCCTTTCGGTGTCTTTGAGTGCGTTTTCAAGGTGTGTTATGTCAAGTCCGACATCATGATATCCTTGCAAAATCACACCATAATAATATGAATCCGGATACTGCGGTTCGCCTAGGTTCATGATATACACCAGTGCTTGCTTTCTCTCTCCGTTTATTTCTATGTCCAAGTATTCCTTGCGGTATAGTCTTGGGTAGCCTTCATATCTGTCCAATGCAATTTCACTTGGTTTATCAATTTCCCAAACCGCAACTGGTACGCACGATCCTTTTTGCGGTTCTATCGTTGCCACTCTTCTGAATGTCAATTGATAATCTTCCAGCATGGTTGTTCCGACAACTCTTGCTGTCGGACAACGCCTTGCCATCTGTTCTAAGTTTAAGTTACTGCCGTATGCTATATACAATTTTTTCATGTTATGCCACCTCCCTATTTCGCCATGCTATGTTTCCATCAAGGTTTTTCAGCAAGTGTAATCTTGCAGTCTTGAATTCTTCACCTATCATGCCAAGTCTTAATAACCATGTTCTGAATGTGTATTTGTGGTTTGTTGTTTCTGTGTGTCTTCTTGTTGCCCCAGCTTGTATTTTTGCTTGGTGGCTGATTGCTAAGCATAATTGAATGTATGCTTTGATTTTTCCAGCATGTGTTGTGCTGTTAAAGCATCTGAATTCCACTGTTCCTTTTTGCCATACTGAGTGCAAGTTCAATGCTCTGTATCTTGTATCGCTATAATGCATGTGGGCTTCATCGCGTCCGTTGTACCATATTTTTCGTATGTCTTTCATTTCCTTTTTTCGTCCTTTGTTGATTCTATCAAGGAAGTTTCCGTCCACCTTCTTGCACCATCTTTCCAATCTTTCACGGTTTACTTCCAGAGCTTCGAACAGCAAGTCTTCTTTGCTTGCCATGATGTTTGCAAGGTTTTTCAGACTCTGTGCTGTGTGAGTGCTGGCATCTATGTGAATGTGTATTCCAGTGCTTGAGTTTACTTTCATTCCATTTTCTCTGAGTTGTCGAACGATTTCTTGTATTGTTTCAATGTCCTTGTAATCGCATATTGGACTAACCAGCTCGCACCTTGTGTTTAGTCCGCCAGTGGCTTGTATGCTTGCATCGCTGACTATTTTCCATTTTCTGTTGGTGTTGTCGGTTACGCTGTATGCATCGTATGTTCCCCCATCAAAGCGTTCTGTTGTTCCGAGCTGCTTTGCGATGACTCTTGCTGCTTGCAGTCTTGTCATCCCTGTGAATTCGATTTCGATTCCAAATTTTTGATTTTTCATTGCTTAACCTCTCCTTTTCTTAGGTTAAGCAAACAATGCCGCAAACAACTTTGAAAGTCCAGAGAAAATCGAAAGAAAAACACAAAATTTCCAACTTTTTTTCGTCAAATGGGCAAATTCCGGAATATAGCTTCCAAAACCGCCACAACAATTCCATTACCGGCTTGTTTATACATTTGGGAATTGCTTATTCCGGCTTGTTTTACCTTGTTTATCTGCTCGTCTTTCCACCCCATAAGTCGCCAACATTCGGTTGGTGTTAGTTTTCTTATGGTGCAATTTAACAAAACCCCTTGCTGACAACCGGTGTCAATCGTGTTAGAAATCTGTTTTCCAACTCTCCCTCTTCGTGTTTTGCTATTCGGAAACGCAAGGTTTATGGAATCTCCATCCGTTGCTTCTTCGTATCCTTTCTTTCTTCCAGACTTCACCTGCAAAATTAAATTGTCTTTTTGCACGGTTGTGATAGTGTTTGTTAGGTAATCTTTTCGTATTTCGGCTTGTTGTTCTAGGTTCTTGTGTCCATCTTCCGGCGGTCTGCCACGAAGTGCCACAACCTTTAATCCGTGTCTTTCGCCCCTTAGTGTTGGAGCAACTTCTTCGTATGTTCGCTTTTCTCTGTTTGCATATAAGTCATCAACAATGATTTTCTTTGTGTTGTTTCCGCCCTCTCCAGCTGCTGCCACCAGTGTCGGTGCAATGCCCTCTGGATCGTAAACGCAACGGCTGAGATTATAAACCCTATCCCACTTGCCGCCTTCCATCATTCCAACAACTTGTGCTTTCGGTTCGTCATCCACAACGATTTTCTTTTCTTGATTTCCGCCACCTTGTGCTGTGATGGTTGGTGCAATTCCTTCTGGACTATAAACTCTCTGATGCATCTCAGTGACTTTTCCCCACTTGCCCTGTTCAATGTTTCCAACCACAACGCATTTTGGCTCTTTGTAATCTCTGCTCAGCAATGCACCAGTGTGGCTTGCATCCGGTGTGTACACAGAGTTCTTTCTGTTTTTGAAACTGCTTGTCAGCATGCTCCGCATTGTCGATTCTTTCAAATAGTATTTTTTGTCGACTTCGTCTTCCAGCACATCTTTGAGCCTTGTTTCAAGTTTCATTGGTTTAGGAAATTCATATCTCTCACATTCTCCAAGTATGCTGATTGCAAACACTCTTTCTCTGTTTTGTGGGATTCCATAATCTTTGGCATTCAGCACTTTCCAAAATGTTGTATAGCCTAAATCATGTAAAAAAGCGAGCCACTTTTCGTAGTTCGCTTTGTGCCTTATTCCTACTAAGTTTTTCACATTTTCCAACAGTAGGTATTTGGGTAAAGTTCCTTTTTCCTTGGCTCGTAGTAGCAGTCGCTCCACTTCCCAAAGCAGTCCGCTTCTTGTATTGCTGTCCTTGTCAAAGCCTTTTTGATTTCCGGCAACGCTTATGTCTTGGCAAGGGAATGAGTAAGTCCACAAGTCCGCTTCCGGCAACTCTTCCACTTTCCTTATGTCGCCAAGGTTTACCACATCTGCATCGTGCAATGCTCGGTATGTCATGTCTGCAAATTTGTCGTTGTCACAAATTGCAACGACCTTGTGTTCCACACCAATGTTCTTCAATGCTTGTGTTTGACTTCCTACGCCACTGAATAATTCAATAACCCTTAACATCACTTTCCCCCAAGCAGTTTTTCCATGACGTCGTCATTTGGATTTGAGTCATCCCACTCTTTGAGTTTTGTTTCTCTCACCACTGCGTAAATCTTTGCCCACGCATCATTTGCTTGTTTGAGATAATTGTGAGCCAGTCCAACGAATGGCGAAGGTGCCGGGTTTCCATGTTGGTCTTTTACGATTAAACCGATTCTGCTGTTTTGCTCTTCACATTCTAGCCAGCGAGATTTGCAGTGTGCGTATTCTTCCAAATGGCAAGGCAATATTCCTTTTAAGCAACCAATCTTTTGTAGCCACTCATAAACGAACTTGTACATTTCTTTGCCTTTATCACTCAACCATTTCGCTGGTGTTGCTGGCAGTTCTTCTGCATCTGAGAAGTCAACAACTTCAATTTTTCTTTTCCCAAGGTTTCCTTCCAAAACTTTTTCTGTTGCACTCTTTTTGGGGCGTCCAGCACCCGCTCTGTATCCACCGCTTGGCATATAAAATTCTCCTTTTTTGATTTTTTGATTTTTTCTTCTTGTCGCAAAATCAAATTTGATTTTTTTATCTGTTTTTTGAAAATTTCCATAAAAAAACGAGCAATTTCGCTCGATTTTTGATTTTTCATTATTTGATTTTTGATTTTGCGAAAATTCGTGTGAGACTTCCGCCTCGGTCTTCCTTTCGTTTATTGTAGAGATTTGACACCCCCTACCTTGCCTTGCTCTTGTTCCGTTCTTGGATTGTCTTTCGACTGTGGCAAGACCAGCAAAGGCTTTGCAGATTGTTGATGTCTAACCGGCTGCCACCTTGTTTTATTTCTTGTATGTGGTCTACGGCTGTCGCCTTCACGAGAGTTCCACTCTTCTTGCATAATTCACAGAATGGGTCTATGCTGAGTTTTCTCTTTTTGAGTGCAACCCACGCTGGTGAATTATAGAATCGTTTCATTTCTTTATCTCGCTCGTACTTGTCGTAGTTTGCATTTGCTTCCGACTGATGTTTCTTGCAAAATCTCTCGTATGTCAGTTCTCCGCATCCGTTTCTTCCACATGGGTGTGGTGGTTTTCTAGGCATTCCACTTTCTCCTTTCAAGGCTTTTTCGCTCTCGCTTGCCGTTCACTTTCTATTATTGTGGGTTTTTGAAAGTATTTCGTGCAGTTTTGAAAGTGTTTCGTTCACATTTTTAATAATTTTTACCAAATAATGTTCTCAATTCCCTTATTGCGACCTCTTTTCTATTAAAAACTGCTGACTTGCATAGGTGCATTGCCATGCTCAATTGTTTAAGTGAAAAACCTTTGTCGTACAAGTTTACAATTATTTCCTTGCTGTTTGGTGATAATCTGTCGATGCAGTATTTCATATGCAGAAGGTCTTGCTCTATCTTCATGTAGATTTCAAACTCGTCTTGGTCGAAGAACATGCATTGATGATTTTTCAGCACTTCAATTTTCGCTTCGTATCGTTTTTGGTTGTTTAATAAATCAAGCAAATAATCTTTCATAGTATTCTCGCTCCTTTTCTTCTTTCAATCGCTCCTTTTCTTCGATTTCTTTTCTTATGCGTTCTTCTTCCACCCAGTCGTCTTCCGGTAGGTCTGTTATGCTTGTTTTTGTCCAGTTTCGAATCATTCCAGCAAATTCCAATTCTTCACACCAATCGTCAGCTTCGCAAATTCCAATAACGATCCAGTTCTGCATGATTGACTGTCTGCTCCCCTTTTTTATAAACAACATGAGCATCTTTTGGAGTTGTTCGTCAAAAATCTTTGTGTAAAAATAAAGTTTGTGTTGTTTACTTTTATTGGTTTGAATAAACTCTTCAATTTCTGCTTTCATCTCTCGCTTTGGAAGTTTCACGAGTGGAAGGTCGAACTTGCTTTCAATTCGCCAGTCGGTGTCAGTTTCGTCTAGTTCATACTTTTGCTTTACAAGGCAATGCTCATAATCGAAAATCGCTTCTTCGGTAAAGACCACTTTGTGCAATAAGTATTCTTCCACTCGCAATTCTCCTTTTAATCAAGATTTTTCAATAACTCTTTGACTTCTTCCAAATCATAAACAACCTTGGCGATTCCACCAGCACGGTTTATTTTATTGATTGTTATCTGCTGGAGAACTGTTGGCTTTCTTCCTTTTGCTTTACATTCAAGTCCTACAAATTTGCCTTTATAGCAAACAATTATGTCTGGGATTCCAGCAGTTCCATAAACTCCACCGTGTTCTTTCCAGTGGAATGTATTCGGCTGTTTGCTAAGGTAGGCTTTTATCTTGTCAACCAAATCTTGCTCTTTCATTTATTCTCCTTTTGTGGCAATAAATGTCCTTGCACTACATACACTCCCTACACTTTTGTGTATCTTATGAATATTATGTTAAATAGTGTCGGTAGCAATTTTTTAGTGTATGGTGTGTATGGTGTGTAGGTGCTTTTTCTGCCACCAATTTAGTTGTCGTCATCTTCTCCATGGTAATTAAACAGTGATGGCGGACTGCTTGGCTTGAAAAAGTGGCGATTTCCACCGCTACTGCGTTTCCATTCATGATTTATCCTGTGTTTTCTCAATAGTTCCAACTCAATGCGGTTTATCTCTTTGCCAACTTCGGACTCTGTTCCAATGTGTTCGTTGAATAAATTGATGCCTTCTTTGACAAATTCCCTTGTTGTTCCGCTCCAACCACTTGGTTGCTTTTTCATGAGTGCTAAAATGAGCTGCACAACCTTGCTGTTGTTGAATGCTTGCTCTTCTTGTTTTCTTGCTTTCTCTTCTGCGTTGGCAACCTTGCTCCAATGTCCGTCTTCGTTTCTCTCAATGAGCCTTTCGCTCTGTTTGACATCACGCCCAGTTTGAGACATTTTGAATGGTTCGTTTTCGTCCATTCTTTTTTTGCGGTTAATAAACAAAGCTGCATCGCTTGCACCCATGATGCCGTTTGAGCCACTTATCATGTTGAATGTGTCGCCGTCATCTTCTTGCTTTCTGCTGTGATGCACCAATAAAATTGTTATTTTGTTGTTTGCACAGAACTTTCGCAAAACCGACATTTCTCTGTAGTCGAATGCGTAGGCTCCCTCGTTTCGTCTTGGTGTACCACGAACCATTTGCAATGTGTCGATGATAACAAGTTTTAGATTTGGAATTTTGTTCTGATAGTATTCAATTTCATCAAGCAGTCCAGTGTCGAAAGTCTTTGTTTCCATCTTGATGTACAAATTCTTTGGAATCTCTTTTCCATTTGTCAACTTATTCTTTCGATACACCATTCGTGAGTCGCTGTCTTCGAGTGCATAATAAAGCACCGAGCATGGATGCGTTTGCTCTTCAAGGAATGTTTCTCCGCAGATTATGGCAATGGCGAGTTGCAACACAAACCAAGATTTTCCAACCTTGCTCGCTGCCGCCAGCACACAAAGTGCATCTTCCGGAATCATGTTTTCGACAATGAATTCTTTCGGCTTTACTCCAAGGTTGCACAGAGCTTCAAGGCTTATAATGTCTTCTCGCTCTCTGCTGTTTAGGATTGCTTCTTTCTTGGCTAGTGCTATGTTCTTGCACAGTTTGTTGGCACTCTTCAGCAATAGTTCGTTTGGATCTTTGCACTCCCCGGCAATGTTATAGACAATGTGCTTTTGCTTCATTGCCTTGAATCTTGCAACAAGTTCCTTTTCTGCTTTCTTTCCCGGCTCATCATTGTCCATACAGATGACAAGTGTGCCATGTGGCTTTTTCGTGGCAACAAAGTCCGCAAATCGGCTCACATTGCTTGTTCCGCATAATGCCACGGCTTTCCCACCGTATTGAGCTATACTCATGGCACAAATCGGACTCTCCACAATGAAGACCGGAGTTTTGTCTTTCAACTCCAAATTCTCTGGATGCCAGATTGGCTCGTGTCCGTATTTTTCGCTGTCCGGTTTATAGAATCTCTTGTCTTTTACAAATCTTTTTTGATAGTACACCATGCTTGGCGAATAAGGAATCACAACCGATTTGTCCTTAGGATCGTAGCCTAGCCCAAACTCTTTGATAGTCGTGCTTGCCAAGCCTCGCTGTTCAAAGTAGTTTGTTTCTTCAACATGCTTTTGGCATTCTCTGATATAGTTTCGCATTTCGCCTTGTGGTGTTTTTGACGATTCACTTTCATAGTCAATGTTGAGGTGGAAATCTTGGATTATCATCTTCGCTGCATCTATGTCTTCTATTCCTTTGAGCTTCGCAACAAACCTTATGCCATCACCACCAAGTCCACAGCCAAAGCATTTCCACATGTTTTGATTTATGTCAATGCTAAGGCTTGCAGTTTTCTCTTGGTGAAATGGGCAGCAGACCTTGTTGTTTCTGTTCAGTGGTGCATGGTACATTTCCACGATTTCTTTTACCGACACAGCACTCTTTATTTGGTCAAATATTCCCATTTTATGCTCCTTTCATTTTGGAGCAATGTTTATTCGTCACTGCTCTCCACTTGTTTCATTGTTTGTGCAATAGCCTTGACTTGTTCAGTCAATGGTTTGATTGATGCCAATTCTTCGTCTGTGAGTTCTCTGTCAATGTTTATCACAACTTTGCTGTATGTGATTCCGCCAGCATTTTGCTCTTTCTTCAAAGTGAATTTCGTCACAACTTGATATGACTTTTTGCCCTTGCCGACAATTCTCATGATATACTTTGAAAAATCTCCAAGGCTTGTTGTTGGTAAATTGAAAATGACTGGGATTGCACTGTTTTCGAGCAATAAGAAAATTCTGCGTTTTGTCTTGCACGCCTTTCCCCCATTCTCTCCGCTTCCAAACTTGTTGAATTCACATTCTTTGCATGATTTGATTTCGCCGGTTTCTTTGTCAATTCCGCAGATGCCATCAAATGATGAGCAGTCCGGACTGTCGTTGCTTCCGTTGTATTTTTCTTTGTAGTACGAACAAACTGGATGATGATATAAAATCACCGCCTTGATTTCTTTTTTGAGGTCCGGTTCGTCCGGATTGTCGCTTGGCACTTCATAGGCAATTCCGCCACCAGATGGCACTTTGATTCTGTCAAATGTGAGACTCAGTCCAGCCATTTCTTCGCCAAGGCTTGCGCTGAGGTCTGTGCTTACTGCAAATGCATTTTCGTTGACAACTGCAACTTCGTTTTTGTTATTTTCCATTGATTTATGCTCCCTTTATTTTTTGATTCTAATTGATGGTTTTTCGTATTGTTTAATCAAGCCTTCCAGCCATGTTGGAAGTTTGCCATCATTCTCTTCAATGAGCCTACGCACCTCTCCATTCAAGGTGTTGGCATTGATTGAGAACAAATGTTCATAGCCCTGCTTTTTCATCTCTGCCCAAAGTTCGTCTTTGCGTTCCGCTTCCGCTGAAATGAAGTTTCGGTTCACAAGGCTGATCTGCACACCGTTTCTTTTGAAACTGTCTAATTCATCATTTGTCATTGCTTCAATGAGTTTCTTTTCTGCATCTTCCAAGACTGCGTTTGCATCTTTCAGTCTTTGCTCGCACTCATCTTTGTTTTTCCTTGCTTCAAGGTAAGTGTCTGAGATTTCAAAAATCACTTTTTCATTCATACTTTGCTCCTTTTTTAAACAGCGACTTCCAGTTGTCGACAACAAGGTCGGCAATGTTCTTTTTGTTTTTCAGTGCATCCATAACCCTTTCGTCAATTGTTCCTTTGGCAATGAGGTGGATATAGGTGCAGTTGTTCTTTTGCCCAATGCGGTGGATTCTTGCTTTGGCTTGTTCGTAATCTGCAAAGTTGTACGACAGCGAATAAAACACGGCTGTATCGGCGGCGGTCAATGTCAATCCCATTCCAGTTGTTTGAAGTTGTCCAATGAAGACTTTAATGCGTGGATATTTTTGGAATTTTTCAACTTGCTCCGCTCTGTCTTTGACTTCGCCTTTTATAAGTGCGTAACCCACTCCCTTGGATTTCAGCATTTTCTCAATTGCATCAATCTCCGGAATAAACCTTGCGAAGACCACGAGCTTCTTTCCGCTGTCAAGGCATTCTTCCAAGATTTCTTCAAGCACGTCCATTTTTGCGTGGCTGATTTCTTCTGCTTTTTCATCTGCATCACTACGCAGGAAACCGCCAGTGATTTGGCTTAGTCTTAACAGTTTCGTCAGGACATTTGTTGCTGTGATTTCACCGCTTTCGAGTTCTGCAACACTCTCTTTTTCGACCATGCGGTATATCGCCTCTGCTCTGGACTCCAGTTGAATATACCTTGTTGTGTCCACTTGTTCCGGTAGGTCAAGTGCTTCTGCTTTTGTGATTCTGTACGCTATCTCATGTGCCTTCTTTGTCAGTTCGTCCAAATTCTTATAACCTACAATTTGGTGGCATCCGTATCCCCCAAGTATTGCGTACTTTGCTCTGAAAACATAGAATGACGAACCGAAAATCTTTTCATCTAAAAATTTGTATTGGCTGTAAAAATCGAGCGGATTGTTTGTTACTGGTGTTCCAGTCAAAATGACATTGTGTTTTGCGACTCTTCCGAGCCTATGCAATGCTTTCGATTGCTTTGCATTTGGATTCTTAATCTTTGAGCTTTCATCACAGACTATCAAGTTTGGTCGCCAAAACGCTAGTTCACCTTCCATTCGCCATGCTGACTCATAGTTAATGACAGCAACTTGGAGTACATCAAGAGCTGCATCCAAACACTGCAACTTGCGAACTTTCTCAGCAGTTGTGCCTTCAAGCACCGTTAGCCGAAATTCATAATCCGCAAATTTTTCGAATTCTTCTTTCCACACCCCAGTTATACTGAGTGGCGCGACAACCAGCATTCTGCGAATTTTTTTCTCTTTCCAGAGTTGCCCAGCAAGTGCTATTGTTATAAGGCTTTTTCCAGTTCCCATTTCCGCCAACATTGCAACGCTTTTGCTCTTGGCTGGTTCGCCGTTGTAGCCTAACACTTTTGTGGCAAACTCTACTGCATCTTGCTGGTGCTTATATGGCTTGACTTTAATTGGCAAGGATTGCTTCGATTGCATATCGCATCCACCTCCAATTGTCTTTCATAGCCCAACAGATGTTCCAAATTCCAAAGAGGTTTAATAATGTTTCTGCTTGCTTTCTATTCGCCGACTTTTTGCCGTCAAGAATTTTCATTGTTTCTTCAAGTGTGAGTCCGAGTTCGATTGCAACTTCGGAGTATGTCATGTCATTGTCTTTTACAACCTGAGCAATTCTTTTTTTGTCTAGCCACATGCTTCGCCTCCTTGCACTGGCTTGCTTTTTGAAAAAACTGCGAGAGGTCATCCACAAAAAATTCTTCGTTCTTGGTTGTCTTCACTCTTGTTGGCTTTCCTTCTTCAAGCCAGATAGTGATTTTAGTTTTTCTCATAAAATCTCCTTTTCTGTGTGAGCTGCGAATATTCGAATAAAAGTGTCCAGAACCTTTTGTTCATCTTCATCCAGTTCGGCTCTGCTTAGTGAAGCAAAAACCTTTGCACCGAATTGTAGTTCGGCTTTGGTGAAAATGTGACCACTGATGATGTAGTCTTTTTCTAAATAAACACCGCCCTTTTTTTCGCCACCACGGAAAGTTTCTATTGGGTAGCGGTAGGACAACGATCTTATGTGATTGCGTACTGTCGTTTCGCTGACTTCAACGATTTCTGCGATTTCACGCATCTTGTGAATTTTGCCGTCAGTCAGCACATTCAGTATGTCTGCTGTAATGCTTGCACGTCGCAAATCCATCTGCTACCCTCACCCCCTTTTCTGTGATTTTGATAAGTCAATTTTGCCAGTTCAGTTCGTCATGCGTTCTTGCGAACGCTCTGGTCTGGCGGTTGCTTATTTTGTTTTATTGCGTCTTATTTTGTCATTTTGGCAATTAAAAAAGGACGAAGCCTTTTTTCTTCGTCCTTTGTTCTTTATCTTTCTATCTCTTTTGTTCTGTCGGAGTAAATGAAACGCTCGTCCAAATAAATTCCACCTTTAGTTTCACCGCCACGGAATGTATGTATAATAAAGTAAACGCCCAGCCTTTCAATACTCCGTTGAACTGATCTTGTGGAAATATCTGCTCTACTCGCAAGCTCTTCTCGTTTGTGAATTTTACCGTCCATCAAGCAATACAAAATGTATGCATCCACGGTTGTTCTTCTTATCTGGTATCTTTGATTTTCATTCATCTAACTGTACCCCCTTATTATAAATTTTTCGAGTAGACACCCTTTCGTCCAGTCGGTTTGCAACTTATGTCTTATCATGACGAAAAAATCTCTGACAACCCAACTTGAAGACAGTTGGAATCATCAGAGACTCATCTTTTACATCACTCCATTTGACTTCTATTGGTCATCGTGGTTTAATATAAAATCTCCAATAACAAACAAAGTGCGAATAATTAGGATTTTTGGCGTTTTATATACCTTTATTATACCTAAAATTGTGTTAAATTCAAACCAATGTATTATTTTCACCTTGCGCGTTCCCAATTTTTGTTATAAAAAAGACCTATGTTCTACCATAGGTCTTAATATTTATAATTCTCTTTCTTCTTCTTGAACTTTGAATTCTTGAATTTGGCTAGCCGGAACAAAGATAACTTTTCCATCATCTGGCTTGAAATCTGGATTTTCAAAACTAATCCAAACTATGTCTTTTCGTTTTTCTCTTATCTCAGCATCGCCACCATCTTGTCCGTCTGTAAAGCAAATTCTATTCACATCTTTGCGTTTTGAAAATGCACGACTTGCGGCATCAAAGTTTGTTCCACCACCGACTCTTATTCTCAAATTGTCAATATCGGACTCTTTTTTTATCTCCACAAAGCCATGGAAACTATCTGAGAAAGTACCAACTCTAATACAAGAGTTTTTCAGTATTGTTTTTACTTGTCTTAAGAAACTCTTTAATAGCCCAACGCTGACAGATCCGCTTGTGTCCAAAATTATTTCAGATTCTGCTTGTTCGTCATATTCCACATCTTCAATTCTTGCGGCATAGCCGTTGGATCTATCTGAGAATTTATGCCCCCATGTTTCATCTTCAAATTCTAGAGTTCTTTGTAAAAGTTTTTTCCAGTTGACCACAGCCTTCCCAGCTTTTCCAATATCATCAAAATAAACTTCTTGAGAACTTCCACCTACACCTCTACGACCTGTAGATAGTTTGCTCATAATTTCTTCGGCACGCTTAATCTTTTCTTCATCATTCTTTTCAAAGGCTTCTTTTTCAGAAATTACTTCTTGCTCGGCTTCATCTTGGGACTCATCTTGTTTTTCTTGTCCTTTGCCTTTTCCTTGTTTCTTCTCTTTTTCTTCTTTTGCCTCTTTTATAGCTTCTTCCCAAAGAGAGTGAGCGTCATGTCCAACATCGTGATTCTCTTGTTCTTCGCCGTTTCCACCAGCACCTTGTGAACTTGACTCTCCAGTTTCTTCAGAGTTTCCTTGTCCTTGACCTTGGCTATTTTGCTGAGATTGATCTTGCCCAGATTCTTGCTTATCTTGTTCGCTTGAACCAGAACCTTGTCCTTGCCCTTGTTGTTGGTTCTGCTGTTGTCCGTTTTGTCCTTGCTGCTCTTGTTTTTGCTCAGCAGAACTTCCTTGCTGTTGCTGATTCTGCTCTGCTTGTTGTTTTTGCTTTTCTGCAAGCAATTTTTGGTATAGTTCTTCGGCATCGTATTTGAGTGCGCCTTTAATATCCACACCGCCCTCAACCATTGGCAAGCCATCTTTTTGCAAATGTTCATTAATAACTGCATCTGTGGCTATATTCCAAAGTTCTGGATCTTTTCCTTCGCTACGCATAATATGATTTAATGCAATATGACAAACTTCATGTGCAAAGACAAACACTTGCTGATCTTCTGATAATGTTCCAAGGTATGTTTCGTTGCAATAAATAGTTTTGCCATCTGTTGCAGCAGTTTTTACCGGATGGTTGTTTCCGACAATTTGATATTTTACGGATGAAATAGTAGACCCAAACGCTGGGTATTTTCTAAGCATCTTTCTTTTTATTGTTGTAAGATCGAATTCTGCCATTTCGCACCTACTTCATGATTTGGCAAAGACTTAATATGCTAGGAGATACTTTTTTCAAATCTTCGTACAAAACTACTATTTTTATTTCTTTATAAAACTCAATGCTTGAAATTGTCTTATATTTTAATAACTCATAAAATTTTTCTTGAGACTCGGTGTCAATGCTGTCAATTCCGTCTATGACTATGGTGCTAATATCATCTTTCATAACACGCACAAACCACTTAGGTGCTTTTAGTCCTTTGCTTGTATTTACAATGCCCAAATCTTTAGAAGCAATATTTGCTGGCAGAATCTCTGCATTTTTAAAACACTCCTTCTTTATCCCCGTTACGAGGACTGGCGATACTGCGGACAATTTTTCTATTTTATTCAAAAGCTTTTCCATTTATGGCCTCCTCATCTAAAAATTGAATTGGTGTTTCAGCAATTATTTGCGCTCTTTCTGGATCGTTTCTTATCCAAAGTGAATCGTAAGTTGCTAAAATCTCTTTTCCGAGGTGTTCTTGTATAAATCCACGAACAACGCCAAGGTTCTTTTCGTCCGCTGTCACTAGCCCAAGAAGGGTTGACAACTTTCTGTCTATTGCCATTTCTACGAAATCTCTTTCGTTATATCTTCCTTTAACCACATCTTCTACTGACAATTGAATATTTTGCACAAAATCAGTAAAGTCTGCAGTAAGTTCTTCACCGATTGCAGGCGCAAGAGCCTTTGGATTCTTTGTTGAATATAACACCTGACTTGCAATTTCCCATTTACGAGGGTCTGTAACGATGTGTGGGTTTTCTTCGTCAAGTTCTTGGTTCAAGATTCCGTCATCTCTACTCATTACAAACGCAACTATTGCAGGATGAATTCTTGCTCTTGGAGTTTTGTCATGCTCTACATGTTCTTGCTTTGTTACTTTGCTTATTCCAGTTGCCCAGTCAAGCCATGATTGTTTATCTACTTCATAATAAATATGACTAAATCTTCTGAACAAGGCATTTGTCAGCGGATAAGCTGCTAGGTTGTCTGCACTTTCGTTTCCAGCCGCCACTACTACAGCATTATCTGGAAGTGGCCACAAGCCGTCTTTTCCTGCACGATCTAAAACTATTGAATAAATTAAACTTTGTACTGTTGGTTTAACATTTGTAAGCTCATCAATAAACAATACATGCTTTCTATCTGGTTCTGCTTTACATTTTTCACATAGTTGTGTATACCAAAGTGGTGGTATATATTGTCCAGTTTCTCTATCGAGAGTTCCATCCACTTCTTCTGGGTTCATCTGTGGACGAAGTGTAATTCTTGTTGCGGTTGGATCAATTTGTTTTACTCGTCCAGATTTACCAACACCAGAAGGACCATGCAAGAAGATGCTTGCATTTGATTTTATATACAATTTCAAAAGTTCATCGTTTGTTAGGTCATCATAAACGAAACCATATGGATTTGGGGCTTCAAATTCTTCATTTTGTTCTTGAATATTTTGTGCTGTTTGAGATAATTCTGCCCCATCAAATATTTCAGAAAACAATCCTTTTCCGCTAAAATTAAAGCTTTCTTCGTTTTTATATTTTTTATTTCCATTTCCACGATCAATTTCTCTATGTAGGTCATACCCATTAAAGAATGCACGAATTGGACTATTTTGCCACATCGTGTCACGACCTCTATCATCTCCATAATCTGGATAGAATGGAATTCCGCTCATAATGGCTTCTTCGCTTCGAATATCAATAAATTTTGCCCTGCCATTTCCTTTTGGGTTTATTGAAGTTGGTAGTTCATCCCAGTTTCTAACACGCCAAACAACAGGTTCAACTTTTACCCATTCCCATGTTCCAGAATCAGCCATCTTTGTGCCATCGTTATAGTAGTTTCCATCTTCTGCTCGCTTTGTATAAACACGAACATATTTTTGCCCACCAATCTCATATTCATCATGCATGACAAAAGAGCCATCATCTTTGCGATAGCCTGAATATTGTTTTCCGGTTTTTCTTATTTTACCAGATTTTAATTGTTGTTCAAATTTTTCTCTTTCTCTTGAATCTACTCTTGTTTTAGGATATTCCCCCATCTGAATCGTGTGGGAAATGATATCTCCGTTGCTAGCTTTAACAACACCAACCTTTCCAAAATCACGCGAGGCGCTTCGCGCCGAGAGAAAAGATGAAAGATTAAGGTGTAAAGCGGGACACAGGCCTACGACGGTCTAGTGAGCATAATGAGTGAAAAGGTCGCCGTCATAATCGCTTTGGTAGCATTACTTTTAGAATAGGCCGAGCGCAGCCAAATACTGGTGACACATCTTCCACCATTTGGTGCTTTTCTATCCCATTTGTGAAAACCGCCATTCATCAATGCCCAGTCTGTAATAGCTGCTGCCTTTTGATTGGCTTGCCAATTTTTAACTTCATCACGAGAGTCCAAATACACATAATCTTGTGTATCAAATGATGAATTACCAGTATTTTGATCTTCATCTGTGTTTGATATTCGAACTCTTTCTACTAAATCTGTCCATTTCATAGCGGTTGCCTCCTATGTTATTCATTAAATATGATAACACATTTTTTCAATTTTTGCAATACTTTTTGAAAAATTAACTAGGCAAATGGTATTTATATGTTAAATTTAAGTAAAATTTCTTAGCATTTGAATGTATTACATGCGCTTTCAAGGCATTTAATCTCTGATTTAACTTATCTTTTGTTATTAGTTTTGAGTTCTTTAATTGTGCTAAATGTTTTACTTTTCGTCTTGTTCTTAGTTTTGCTTGCCCTCTTAAGAACCTTTTTACTTTTCCTGTTTCGCAAAGTGTATGATGAAATCCCAGAAAATCTATTCCATTTTGAAGTGTTCCAATTTGTGTTTTACTGTTTAGTTTAAGGTGCAACTCATTTTCAGCACATCTTTGTATTTCTTTTTTGCAAAACTTTAAATATTCTTTATCGTGGTGAATTAATATCATATCATCCATATAGCGAACATAATATTTTATTTGCAATTTTTCCTTTATAAGTCTGTCTATTGTGTTTAAGTAAAACAAACCAAACCATTGACTTGTTTGATTGCCGATAGGGAGTCCTACCCCGCTGTCAGCATTCTTGCTGTCAATAATAGTTTTAATTATCAATAAGTCTTCATTATCTAAATCGGTTTTTTTCAATTTTTCAATGAGCATGTTGTGATCAATGCTTTGAAAATATTTTTTTATATCGCATTTCAAAAAATACCCTTTATGCCCAAATTTTCTATAATAATCATGTAAAAAACCTTCCAATCGTTTTATACCAAAAAGAGTACCTTTATTCTTTCTACATGCTACATTATCAAATATCAAGTATTTTTCGACTTTCGGTTCAATAATGTTGCTGCAAAGTGCCATTAGCACAACTCTGTCTTTATATGATAAGGCTTCAATAGTTCTCTCTTTTGGTTCAAAAATTTTAAATTCTTTATACTTACCCGGTTTATAGGTCATATTTAATAACCTTTTTGACAATTCTACTAGTGTTGCAGATAAATTTATTTCAAAAGAAATGGTTTCTGTCTTGTGTTGCTTAGATCTTCTGCATCTTTTATGTGCAGTTAGCAATTTTTCAAATGTAAAAGCCTCTTTCAGCATAGCCACTCCTTGTATTATTAAATTTGACCATCTCCCTTGCGGTAAACTTCCAAAACTTTCGCGTTGGTTGTCGAGATGGTCGTTTTCTTCTAGTACTTTAGGTAAGTTACTAGAAAAGAGTAAGATTCCTTTGCCTTACACACTCGATCAATTCACTTGATATTGACCACTTCTGGTTGTTTTTTAACAAACCTTGTTTGTTCTTCAAAGGCAAATCGGGACACAGGCCTAGGACGGTTTTGTTAGCATTATTATTGTTAAGGTCGCCGTCATAATTTATTTTGTTAGCATTATTTTTAGAATAGGCCGAGCGCAGCCAAAAGCCACTAACCATAATCAATCTTACCTTAATTAAAGCGTCACCGCGTTAATCCGTTGTTATTTGCCAATTCGATTGGCATCACTTCTTCTCCAAGCGACAAGTAGATTTATGCTATCTGCCACTTGCAATGATATCTGTTCATATTGTTTTTTCAATATGCATTCGCTTTCTAGTGATAAAAATGACATGTAGCCTAATAATTTAAGTTTCATGTACGCATTGTGTTGACAATCTTTTCGTTTTCGTATGTTTTCCGTGTTATCTAATCTTAAGCTGTTAGCTTCAATCAAATATTCTAGGCAGTCAAGACAATAGTTTTGCATACGATTGACAAAAACAGCACGAAATCGTTTAGGTGATTTCTCTGTAACCGTTATCACATAGGCAGCCAATTTTTTTACCTTAGTTATGACAAACAATTCACTAGAATCTTCCGGCACTTGCAATGGCAAGTCAAGTTCTGCTTGCTCATCTTTTATAATATTGGTTTCTTTGTATGGCTTATGATTAGCCTTTGCGACTCCTTGTGCAGTCGCTGTTTTGTCTGCTACTGACTCTTTTTTAGTCACTAGATCAGACATTTCTAGCTGTACTTGCGTACGGCATCTAGTTCGTCCATTATAGTTTTTCATGATTAAAATCTCCATTAATAGCATACACCATTTTTAGCCAAAATGGAATGTTTTCTTTCTTATAGACTTCTCAAGTCTATAATTTCTATCTCTTTGCCTCGTTTTTTTGCATATTGAATTGTGTTCCAAGTTCCGCCATGTTCTTCTCCATTCCAAAATGCTATGACTTTATCTGCTTTATCTACCATATACTCATTTCGTTTTTGCATGCACCAAGATGTAAATTTATGGCCAACTTGAGTTATAATTTCTGCATCAGCCAAGATTTCTTTGTATCTTTGTTTATCGTCTAGACTCCATTTTAAATCTTGATTATCGCATGGTATTGCAATTTCAAGCTTTACATGTGAATACTTTGTTCCACGAAGATGTTGCACCATTTCTGCAAAGTCTAAATCAACACCTATTGCTCCTCCGCTGATAAATAAATCGTAGCCATCTCTTAGGTGTTTGTCTACAATGTAACCCATTGATTCTACATACTCCATAAATTGGATATCATCATAATCTCCGTACTTCATTACTTTATTTAACCCTTTTGGTCTATGACCTGTAACCATTGCAATTTTCATAGCAGTTTTTCCTTTTATGTTATATTTTACAAGCATTATAACATAAAATTAAAAATTATTCCACATTTTATGAAAGATTTTTATAAAATACCAACATTAAATTAAAACCACCTACTTGTATGCCGTTTTAAAATATAATAAGAGGTGAAAAATATGAAGCATACAACCGAACTAGACTATCACAATGGGTTAAAGGATCTTATTAATAGATTAGGTTATTTTCGCAATAAAAGGAATTTATCGGCAAGGGAAGTAAGTTTAAGGTTAGGATATACCGAAAGTTGGTATTATAGAGTTGAAGCTGGTGATATCAATATAAATTCTACAACACTTTTTGCCCTCATTGATTTGTTAGAAATAACTCCAAGTGAGTTGTTTTATTATGACTTAACTAAATATGATGAAGATAAGGAACTTTTGGAATTAATTCGTAACATGTCAAAATCTGAAAAAGAAGCTCTTTGCCAAATTATAAAAATGAAAAAATGAATCTTGTGAAAAGACTTGCAATACTTTTTTTAAAGAGTTAAAACACCACCAAGCATGGAGGTGGTGTCATGATTGATATAGTGCAAATAATTTTTGAACAATTCTCTGACCGAAAAATTGACTCTGATTCTGAGTATAAAAAATCTATGAATAAGGTTATAGACAATGCAATAAAACTTGATGAATCATTGTCTAACGAGCAGCGTTTATTGTTTAAGAATTACGAAAAGTCAACATTTGAATTGCAATCTTTAAACGACTATGAATTGATTCGCTTTGTCTTAGACTTTGTCAGTCAAACAATAAATTTCAATAAAAAAAGATAGCGGTATTAAGTGAGCCTTAGGTTCACTCCACTGCTATTTTTTTTCGTTCACACAAATCCAACCAGCACCATTACTTCGTGGAACTTTCATTGGATGAATTTTTTTTACTTTTTCTAGCCAAATAAGTGTGCAATATCTTTTTTGAAGCGTACTTTGCCAATCTTCAAAATAATCTGTTCCAATTTGCTTACCATATTCTTTTCTTATTTGCTCAACAATTTCTGGGGTTAGTTCGTAGAATTTCACATTCTGACTAATAGCTTTTGCTGTGACATCTTTCCCTGTTTCCTTGAGCCAAATTTCATCGCCTTTCTTTATTTTGTTATACGGCGCAACTCTATGCATTGCCCAACGACTTTCAATTGTCTTCGTTCCATTTAGTACCATGTCAAAAAAAGGTTGCCTTAAGATTGCTATATGTTTCATATTTTTCTCCTGCACTCATTATACCACAACCCTTTGCAATCTATATCTGTTTAATCTCTATAATTTTGATTTTTTTGATTTTTTCAAAAAATTTTGATTATTTTTGATTTCTCGTAAAAATTGCCCATTTTTGCCTTATTTTTATTAAAAATCAAAACTTTCCAAAAGTCTTTACGTCAAAATGAAGACTTTTTTTATTTTTGTGAAAACCGCTGAAAAACCGTTTTTCCCGTATATTGTGGCTATACTATCTCACATATCCCCGTATATTGTGTTTTTTGACAAATAAAAAGCCTTCTGAAAAAGAAGACTTTTTACTTAGTTTATATGGAGCTGCTGAGCGGACTCGGACCGCCGACCTGCTGATTACGAATCAGCTGCTCTACCAACTGAGCCACAGCAGCACAAGAGCGAAAACTTTATTTTATTAAAGTTAAATCGCCATTGATTATTATAGGATTAAAACCTATCAGTTCATCTTTTAACATGCCTTCCGGCAATGGATTAATGAAAAATATCTTTTTACCAAGTCGAAAAGCATCATAGATTTCTAAAAAGGTTGCTCCGCCAATATAATTCTTTTGACCATTTTTATCATAATTAAGCACAAGAACTGCGTCCATATTTTTGATAACTTCTTCGCTATGCTTAATCATGCTTGCTTTCCAATTACTATGCCCCTCTGTGCCTCTATATTTTGCTTCCGTTTCAGGACAATCCCAGCAGTTTGGCATAAAGATCTCATGCTTCAATTTTTCTAAGTCTGTTTTAAAATCAAGCAATTTGACATAAAACGCTTTTGAACATATAAGTAGTATCTTCATATTCTTCTCCACATTTAGTAGGTAGTATGCAAGCTTTCACGCATACAACCTACTATATATTGATTACTCTTTGTTTGCAAGTTCAAAGCTTACACGCTGCTCTTCAAGGTCGATGTCAAGGACTTCCACATTGACACGGTCGCCAACTTTTACAATCTCGTAGATTTGTTTTTGTCTGTCTTCGGTCGCATTTGAAATATGAAGTAGTCCACTTGCTCCGTTTTCTAATGAAATTATTGCACCAAATTTTAAAATTTTTACAACCTCACCGCTGTATTCCTTACCTATTTCAAGCGACTTTATTGCAAGGAGCTTTGGGCTTTCTTGAAGAGCTTTCATGCTGAGCGCTACTTTCTTATTCACTCGGTCAAGTTCGATAACTTTAAATTTATAAAACTCACCCTCTTTAATTTTCTCGCTCGGGCTTTGGATACGCTCATAAGAGATGTTAGAAATATGCAAGAAACAATCTATTCCATCAACCTCGACAAAGGCGCCATATGGCATAATCTTTTTAACTTTGCCGTCTACAAGTTTGTTGACAAAGGTGGAGTTCCAAAACATATTTTCATTAGTCTCTTTTATTTGTTTTGTAAGAAGTTTTATACTGGCAATAATTAATTTTTCATCGCGATTTATTTCCGTCACAGTTGCCTCAAATTGTTTGCCTACGAAATGACGAGGATCACGCACTCCATTTTCAAAAATCTCATCAGCTGGTATAAATATTTCATAATCACCCATTTTGGATATAAATCCGCCATCACGCGTGCCAGTAACTACAAAACTAAAGGTGCTGCCAAGCTTAAGCTTCAACGCATTTTGCGTTGCAAGCACTTTATCGTCTGCCGCACGCTTTGACACCTCAATCATACCCTCTTCATTTTTATTATTTGTGATGATTACTTTAAAGCGGTCACCAATTTTTAAAGCGTCATAGTCATCAAAATCGTCACGCGGCAAGAACGCGTCATTCTTGCCGCCGATATTAAAAATCGCTCCATCCTCGCGCTTAATCACGACAACGCCGTCAAACATCTGTCCTTTTTTATAGCTTGTAAATGTTTTGTCAATTAAATCTAAATTAAATTCTTCGTTCATAATCTTTTTCTCTTTTCTTAAGTTATAATATCAAATTGCATTTTAAAAGTCAACTTAAATAAATTGTTTTCAAAAACTTTAAAAAAATACTTGACAATACCCCCCCCCGCGATATACTGATTGTGAAAATGGAGGAAATATGGAAGAGAAAAAAGAAAAACAATCACTTTATGAACGCTGCGAAGCAGGTATAGAAACCAATAGAAAAAACATAAAAAAGAGGGAAAAGAAACTTCTAGAAATTATAGAGTCACAGACCAATCCACAACTCCAAAATTTAATGGTAGAATTATATGATGATCCCACACGCATTGAATTTTTAAGCCCAGATGATTTGTATGAATTTGGACCAGCCCTTGCAAAGTTTGTAAAAAAGATTCTAAAATTTTATACCTTTTTATCAAAATCAATAGAAAGATACAAACGAACCCAAGATTATATCGAATATACTTTGAGCGAAAGTTGTTATTTCCCAAATCCAATACTAGAAGATTACATCAAGGAGTTAACTCTCCGCTGTCCTCTTGATGAATGGGATATTGAACTTCTATCTTATGCTATTGATGATATATTAGACGACTTAATCTTTACTTTCAAAAATGAGGAATCATTATCCGCAAAAGTAAAAAAACAACTTGATGAAGATGGTGATAGTTCAACAAACGCATCTGCTGAAACAAAAGCAGTTGATGAATTTTTAAAGAAAAAATCATCTAATGATGAACAGTCATAAAAAAAGAAGCCGATTAAGCTTCTTTTTTTGATTTTTTCTTTCCATATTTCTCATTCACTTCCTCTTGAAGTTGGTGCATTTTTTGTGAGACGAGCGCGCTTGCTTCGTCTAAAACTTCAGCGCCCAATTTTTGCCCGTAATACTCTTCCAATGTAAATGGCTGCCCTATTGCAATGATTGTCCTGCGGAAAAGTCTTGGTCTACGGTTTAAAATCACTGGAACAATTGGCACTTGTGCTTTTAGTGCAAACATGCTGACGCCTTGCTTAACCTCGCCTATTTCAAGCTGTTCATCTTGCTGACCTTTGTTGCGAGTGCCTTCAGGAAATATTGCAAGTTTTTTGCCGTCTTTCAAAACTTTAAGCGAGTTTTTGATTGCTGTAATATCGCTTTTTGAACGGTCAATTTTGATACACTTCATACCCTTTAAAAGAAAGGAAATAAAGCTATTTTTAAAAAGCTCCTTTTTAGTTAAAAAGTGCTTCTTCTCATAGGTATTAAGCACAATCAAAACAGCGTCTAAATTTGACGTATGATTACATGACAAAATGGCAGCACCCTTTGGCATATTTTTTCTTCCAATCACTTTAGTGGGACAAAAAATTTTGAAAGGTAGCCAAAAAAATATTTGAGCCAGTCTATATATCATAATTCCTCCTTTATTATGCTTTGTCCACACACATATGCTGTGGAAAAAGCAGTTTGCAAATTAAAGCCGCCCGTAAGACAATCTATGTCTAAAACCTCACCTATAAAGTACAAGCCTTTATTTATTTTACTTTCCATAGTTTTAGGATTGATTTCTTCTAAAGAAACTCCACCACTTGTCACAACTCCCGCTTCAAGTGGATATAAGCATTTAAATTCTAAAGGAAAAAATTTAAGCGTTTTGCAAAGCCTAGTTCGCTCCGCTTGTCTTATAGAATTGACTTTACGCTCCTTAGCAAGCTGAGCTTTTTTCAAAAAAGCTTCCACAAAATTTTTAGGTAAAAGCTTACGCATAACAGAATAAAGCGTTTTATTCATATCCTCCTGAAATTCACGAAGTAGCCTCGCATCAAGTTGTTCTAGCGTTAGCGCTGGTTTGAAATCAAGCCATAAGTTCACTTTCTCGGCGCGATTGATATAGCTTGACATAGTAAGCACAATTGGACCAGTTATGCCGATGTCAGTAAACATCATTTCGCCAAAGCAACTCAGTTTTTTGCCGTCTGCCTCAGCATGCAGCGTAACATTTTTAAGAGGCAAGCCTTGCAATGCGGAAACATCGTCTTTTAATTGTATTGGCACAAGTGCGGGTTTCAAATCCACGACGCTATGACCTAGCATCTTGGCAAATTTATAACCATCGCCCGTGCTGCCCGTCGCCGAATAACTTTTGCCACCAGTTGCGATAACCACTTTATCAAACTCATGACTTGCGTTTTGAGTTTTTATGTGATATCCGCCGCCCGAAGAGCTTACGCACTCCACTCTTTCATTTAGTATTATATGTGCGCCCTTTGCCATTCTTTCCAACGTTTTTATAACATCACTAGATTTATCACTCTCTGGAAACACGCGGGCTCCTCTTTCTATTTTTAATTTAAGCCCATTATCTTCAAGAAGTGCCATAAGGTCGTAAGCTGTAAACTTCGCGCTTGCGCTATACATAAATTTTTGCCCACGCACGACATTTTCAAGATACTCCTCACGCGTGGAGGCATTTGTCACATTGCAGCGCCCCTTACCCGTTATATACAACTTCTTACCGCACTTCTCATTTCCATCAAACATGAAAGTTTGATATTTTTGTGACAGTATAGAAGCGACAAAAAGTCCTGCAGCACCCGCACCGATTACTGCAATTTTCATTTTGCCCTCACAAGAAGATTGAGTTCGCTTTCCGTAAGGTCACGATACTCTCCGCGTTTTAATCCACCGAGTTTGACCTCGCCAATACGCACTCGTTTTAAAAGTTTGATGCATAACCCCACAGCCTCAAACATGCGACGTATTTGTCTGTTTTGCCCCTCATCTATAACAACGGATAGTTTGGTCACATTATTTTCATAAGCTAGTAATTTTATTCTCGCCTCGGGCATACGAACTCCCTCCACAACAACGCCCTTTCTCATTACTGCAAGCTGACTTTCCTTAACCTCGCCTTCCACATTAACGCGATATTCTTTGTCAATTTGATAAGACGGATGCATAAGACGCTGAGCAAAGTCGCCATCATTCGTGAGAAAAATCAGCCCCTCCGTGTCGTAGTCTAGACGACCGACAGAAAATAGTCGCTGCTCACACTTAATAAGGTCATATATAGTTTTACGACCTTTTTCATCGCTAGCTGTGCACGCGTAGCCCTTTGGCTTATTAAGTTTTATATATACAAAAGAGGAAGGCAAGACGACTGCTTTCCCCTCCACTGTTATTTTATCCTTTTTCTCGTTGACAATAGTTCCCAGCGTTGTGACAAGTTTTCCGTTTACACTTACCATACCCGCTTCAATCAACTGATCACATTTGCGTCTTGACGCCACCCCGCCGAGGCTTAAAAATTTGTTTAATCTCATGCATTTTTCTTACCATTTTCTAAAGAGGTTTTTAATCTTGTCTAAAATGGTATTTCCCCTTACATCTTCCATTGTATATATTTTTTCAGTAAAACGCAAGTCATTACCGAAATAAACTTTAATTTCTCCAACTTCTTGTCCTTTTTTAGTTGGTGCAGCAATAACATTAGGCATTTTATACTTAAAGCTTATTTTCTCTAGTTCTCCCTCTTTTAATGGATAAAGAAAGCTTCCACTCGTGCCAAGCTCTACAAACTCCTTAACTCCGCCTTCCACTCGTATAAACTTAGGATAACTATAACCTTTGGTTACATCCACCATTTTATAGTCTTTAAACCCTTGCTCAAGCAGTTGTGCACTCTCTTCAAACATTGGCCCGCAATTTAACACGACACATACAAGTTGCATGCCGTCACGCTCGCAAGAGGACACAAGGCAACGCCCCGCATCATCTGTAAAGCCGGTTTTAACTCCGTTACAACCGTCTAAACTATTTAGCAGACGATTTTTGTTTTTCAAATATCTAGTTTTCCCATCAGTGTTAACTATTTTTGTGTTACGAGTAGAAACGATTTCTTTAAAGGTATCATTAGCAAGCGCATAGCTTGTAATTTTAGCAAGGTCATACGCGGTAGTATAATGCCCCTCTTCATCTAGTCCATGCGTGTTTGCAAAGTGGGAATTGTTAGCCCCTATCTTTTTTGCTGTAGTGTTCATAAGTTCTACAAAAGCTTCCTTACTCCCTGAAACTCGCTCTCCAATTGCTACAGACGCATCATTGCCAGACACAAGCATAAGTCCATAAAGTAGTTCTCGTAAAGAAAGCGCCTCCCCTTCGCGTAAATAAATGCTTGTACCACTTATTCCGATTGACTTAGGCGAAATTTCAAATTTTTCATCAAGGTCAGCAGCATTTTCAATGGCAGTTATCGCAGTCATAATTTTAGTGGTGCTTGCCATCGGCATTTGCTTGTTTTCATTCTTACTATAAAGCACCCTCTTTGAAGAAGCTTCCATAACGCACATTCCTTTAGCTGAGGTATATCCTTCCGCCATTGACACTTTTGTAGTAAGCATAATCGAGCCCATAACAGCAGACAAAAGTGCAGCAACGGCTAATAGTACACATAAAGACAGTGCAATTAACGGCTTAATCTTCGCTTTCACTTTGTTCCTCCTGTTTAGCAAGCAATGTATTGAACATATTTAAAACCGTCTGATACAGTGATTTGTTTTCGACATTAATATATTCCACATTGCCTTTACTCTCCACAATAAAGCCGACAGGCGTCACGCTCATACCGCCACTTGAACCGCCGGCCATTGGAAAATGATTGGCAACGCGCCTAGAAGATAGGTCGGCATATTCGCCTCCTCCTACAACGTAGCCAACGGTCACTTTGGAAATTGGAATAATCACAGTGCCATCTGGAGTTTCCACCTTTTCTCCAACCACAGTGCTTGTATCGATAATGCCTTTTAATTTATCCATGACACCATCTATTAAGTTTGAAATTGTTTCATTTTTAGTATAAATTTTCATATAATCACCTCTTAGAACTTAATCTCTTAATTAGAATAACCGACATTATCAAAGAATATACAACATCAAATAAACTAATACTTATGCTACCTTTACCTGCAACCTCGAAAACTTCCTTGTTATATGAGATGGTGTCATAAATACCCATTGAAGCAGTCGGCCTCCTGTTTTTTAAATTGGTAAAATATCCTAGGAGCGCACAGTTAATAAGTCCACCTACCATGGAGGATAAAAAAGCATCATTAAGTCCTATGTTATAGAAGACAAAAAGTTCTTTAACGCGCGCCTTATCTTTAAGTTGGTCTTTAAAAATCTTGACCACCACAAGCTGCTTAGGATCAAAATCAAGTTGCTTGATCTTGGTTTCTTTTTCATTTTTTAATACTATTTTTTTGCCATCTACTTTGTACTTGTAATAGCGTAATTTTATTTTAAATAGGAATAAACAAATTACACCGCTTAAATCTTCCAAATGGAATGTCCCGCGAAGTTGAATTTTAATAGGTAAAATCAAAAGGATAATTAAAAATGTAGGAATAAATAAATATAACGCGTTCATGACAAAAGTGTTTGCAAAAAATAACTTTTAATACTTTTTGAATTTAAAGTTTGCCAAAAAGCTTTTTCACTTTGCCTTAGGTTCATTCAGAATAACAACGAAGCTCGGCGCGAAGAAAATATGGAAAGACTTTGGTCGGGTTAAACACTTAAACAAGATGGAGAAAGCTTAACAATAATTTTTATATTTTTTATTAAAAAACACCCTCCCAAAAGGAAGAGTGTCATTGCAAAAATTAAGACTAATATTTAAGCCTTTTTAAGCTGCTCAAGCATTTTTGCATAATGTGCTTTTTTGCGATTTGCACTATTTGCATGAATTACATTATCACGAGCTGCGCTATCCATCAAAGAAACAACGTCTTTATATGCAACTTCAGCAACTGCAACATCGTTGTTTGCAACAGCAATCTTGAATTTTTTAGCATAAGTTGCAATTTTAGACTTGATAGCTTTGTTTTCTGCAGTCTTTTTTTCGATAATTTTTACTCTTTTTTCAGCAGATTTAATTTGTGGCATATTGTTCTCCTTATCATTTATCTAGCGTAGTATAGCACATAAATTCAAGATTTGCAAGCGAAAATCGATATTTTTTGTAAAAAAGCACAATATAATTGCATGTTTAATTTAATTGATGAAAGCGGAAAAGACCTAAGTGAATTCGGTTATAGCGTTAAAGATATAAAATATGACGCCAAGCTTGCTTTTATGGAAATTGATACAGAAAAAAAAGCTGAAAACGCAGGACTTGGCATAGGCAAATATTTTATCATAAATATGAAAGAATTTTTAGGTCAACCTATCGAATTTTATGATTATTTCGCATCTATTTGTAAAAATTGCTTACAAGCGATATTTAAATTAAAACATTTAAATTCTAAAAAGCATTTTTTAATAGTCGGTTTAGGTAACCCCGACATTCTTGCGGATAGACTGGGGCCACATGTGACAAATAAGCTTGAAAACAATGATAATCTTTATAAATTTTGTCCTAATATTGCGGCTTTTACTAATATCAAAACTTTTGATTTTGTTTCGTATATTCAAAAAGGTGTAAAAGCTGACGCGCTAATTTTAATTGACGCCCTTGCAACTAATGAAATTTCACGACTTGGACTTTCAATTCAAATTACTAGCTCTGGATTAACACCAGGAAGCGGCGTGGGCGAGGGAGTCAAAAGGATATGTCAGCAAACACTGGGTGTGCCTTGCATTTCAATAGGCGTGCCATATATGCTGTTTGCGTCCGCTCTTGATAAATACGCGCCGCAATCCTTACTTCTGTCCCCTAAGGACATACACGAAGACTTAGATTTCATGGCTTATGTCATTTCGAAAAGTATAAACGACTTGTTAAAAAAATAAAAATTGGCAATGCCAATTTTTATTTTTCTTGATTGTTATCTTCTTGTTTGTTTTCGTGAGATTTAAGCTCTTTAATATCATTAAAGAGATTTGCAATTATGTTTACAATTGCAACGCAAAGTGCACCACCAACTATGATTAACCAACCTGGATGCCAAAAGCCGATTGTCACGCCTAGGATTATATAAACCAAAATGCAAACAAGCATTATTATTCCGCTAATTGCGCCAAGCACGACACTTGCAACAGTTTTTTCTTTCTTTTCCATTACAACTCCTTTTTTATTTGCTGTTTTTTACTATTGAGATTCTTCGACTGCGCGCCGCGAGATTTCTCGGCAACGCTCGTAATGACAGCGCGGAACTCCGCTCAGAATTACAATAGTGTAATGCCCGCGTTTAAAATTCTAGTTGCCGCCCGCGCTTAGTAATGTAAATCAATCAACCCCAGTTTCCCATCTTTTCTGCGGTACATCACATTGACTCTGCCAGTGCGAGCGTTTAAGAAAATATAAAAGTCATGCCCTACACGCTCAATTTCGTAACGTGCATCATCCACAGTAATTGGTGCAAGGTCGAAAGATTTTTTCTTGATGACCTCAGGAAGTTCCTCTGGCTGTTCCTGTAAAAATTCAAAAGGCACAACTTCCAAAGTTTTAACACCTTTGCCGCGTGGCTTTTTCTTATTCTTTTCCACAGCACGTACAATTTGCTTTTCAAGTTTTGGAAGTGCGAGGTCAATATTGTCATACATATTGGCGCTTGAAACCTCTCCTCTATAAAGTGAACTTTTGCTTTTAATTGTAACTTCAAGTTTTTCAAGTTTGTTTTGTTTCATACAAATCACTTTTGCTGCAGCATCTTCGTCAAAGTATTTACCAAGTTTGTTTACCTTATCAGTCAAAACTTTCTTAAGTCTTTGGCTAGCCTTATAGCCATTGCGTTCAATAAATTCAATTTTCATAATAACACCTCCCTTATATATTTATATAATAACAAATATTAATAAAATTTCAAAATGAAATTAAGAAATAAATAAAATAACCACTTGAATAAAGCGATTATTTTTATTGATATTTATTTTTATGCAACGAAGGTTTATAAATTGATTTTTTGCGTTATATAAAAATATTTACAACTTTTTCGGGCAGCCTTAAGAACATTACTTTATTCCTCACTTTGAAATGTCAGCCCATTTTCGTCGCAATCGATTATAATAACGCCCTCATTTTTTAGCCCTCCAAGTAAGATCTTTTCGGCAATTTGATCCTCAATTTCTTGCTGGATATAGCGTTTAAGCGGCCTTGCGCCATATTCAAGATTGGAACCGTGAGTAACTAAATACTCAAAAGCCTCTTCCGTCATTTTGATTGACAGATTTTTCTCTTTAAGCCGCTTATTAATATTCGATATGAGTATTTTAGCAATCTTTATAAGGTCGCTTTGCGTAAGAGTATCAAATATACAAATTACATCAATTCGATTGATAAGTTCAGGTTTAAATCTATGTTTGAGAGCATCTAGATAAATCTTTTTATTATCAACCGCCTCTTGTTCATCCTCGCCAAAGCCAAGACTTTTTCGCTGCTCTTTCACTTCTTTTGCGCCAAGGTTGCTTGTCATTATAATTATGGTATTTTTAAAACTAACTGTGCGACCTTGACCATCTGTAAGTCGGCCATCATCCAAAATTTGCAATAGAGTGTTTAACACATCTGGATGTGCTTTTTCAATCTCGTCAAAAAGCACTACAGAATATGGCTTACGACGTACCGCCTCGGTCAGTTGTCCACCATCGTCAAATCCGACATAGCCCGGAGGCGCACCTATAAGTTTGGACGTGGAATGCGATTCCATGTATTCACTCATGTCAATTCGCACAATATTATTTTCATCGTCAAACATAGCCTCTGCTATCGCTTTACATAATTCTGTTTTGCCGACGCCCGTCTGCCCCATAAACATAAAACTTCCGATAGGTCGCTTGCTATCTTGCAAGCCAACCCGACTGCGCCTTATCGCTTTTGCCACTGCATCCACCGCTTCATTTTGTCCGACAACGCGCTTATGAAGTATTTCTTCAAGATGGACAAGCTTTTGTTTCTCGCTTTCCGTAATGCGAGTTACAGGTATTCCTGTCCACTTTGCAACCACCTCAGCAATTTCATTGGCACCAATTGCCTTGATAGCCTCTTTAGGTTTAATATTCAGTTTATCGCTCTTTTTCTTAAGTTCTTGTTCAAGTTTGATAATCTCTGATTGAAGTCTTGCGGCTTTTTCATAGTTGCGCCCTAAGCTTGCCTCATCACGGTTTGCAGACAGCGATTTAATTTTATCTTCAAGCTCACGAATAGGCTGAGGTTTAACAGTAAAATTCACTTTGGCTTTACTGCTTGCTTCATCAATAAGGTCAATAGCTTTATCTGGTAAACTTCTGTCCATAATGTACCTATCAGAAAGTACCGCAGCAGCCTCAATTGCGTCGTCCGTAATTGTAATTTTATGAAAAGCCTCATAACTATCTTTCAGACCTTTAAGAATCTGAATTGTTTGCTCGACAGATGGAGGATTAACAATTATAGGTTGAAAACGACGTTCTAAAGCTTTATCTTTTTCAATAAATTTGCGATATTCATCGGTAGTGGTTGCACCTATGGTTTGAAGCTCGCCACGTGCAAGGTATGGTTTCAACATATCCGCTGGCGAAGTTTCACCTTTTTCACTTCCTGCCTGTGCAAGAGTGTGAATTTCATCGATAAAAACAATTATATTTTTACTTTCAATAATAGTTTCAATGGCATCTTTTAATTTTTCTTCCATGGAGCCACGGTATTTTGTTCCCGCCATAAGCCCACCAATTTCCAAAGAGTAAATTATTTTATCTTTCAAAATTTCTGGAACATTTCCAGTTACAATCGCCTGTGCAAGCCCTTCAATAACTGCGGTTTTGCCGACGCCAGCCTCGCCTATTAAGACTGGATTGTTTTTTGTCTTGCGACACAATATTTCTACTACCCTTTCAATCTCCTCTTCGCGACCGATAACAGGGTCTAACTTATGCTCCTTAGCTTTAAGCGTGATATCCGTACCCATATCCAGTAATTTTTCTGGCAGGGCACTACCTTGTTGCCTGTCTGATTTTTCTTCCTTGTTAGTGTTTGACTGCATAAGTGTCAAAAGTTTATTACGAAGTTCGTCTACATCGAGTCCAAACTGTCCTACTAAAATTTTATATGCCACGCTGCTGGGGCTTGATAGAAGTGCCAAAAGTAAATGCTCGGTACCCAAAAAAGAATGATTTAGTTGAAGTGCAATCTGCTGCGCGATTCTAAATAAATCTTTTGTGCGAGGAGTAAGCTCCACATGATCTCCAAAAAGATTATCTTCAGGTGCATTTTCCTCAAAAAACGCAAATAAAGCCGGCTCCGTTACGCCCTCGTCTGCCAAAAGTTTAGAAGCTAAACAATCACGCACAGATGTCAAACCATAAAGAATATGTTCGCTGCCTACTAAATTGCTGCCAAACCTTAGCGCAAACTTGCTTGCATTTTTTATTACCTTTTCAATATTGTCAGAAAAAGTACCACCTTGAATATTCATCTAACGCCTCCTAATTAAATTCTTTACTTTTTTAGATATATACTCCGCTCTAGTAATGTTTTCCTTTTTTTCTTTAGAAAAATCAATAAGTTCTTTTAAATTTGCGCTTGCTCCTTCGTAAAATAGCTTTTGAAAGGCTTCCTCGTCTTTTATATCAATAAAGCCAAGAACCGCTCCAAATTTAAGCTGAGAAAGATATTTCATCATCTCTTTTTCTTCAAGCATGTAACAACTTGTCAATATGCCATATGCTCGAAAACAAAGGTCGCGAATTTCATTGCGCTCCTGTAAAAAATACTTATCCCGTTGCTCTTTTTCCATAACGCAAATTTGATAGATAATTTCACTAACTTCGTCGATAATTTCATCTTCACTTTTGCCAAAACTGCCTTGATTGGAAATTTGATAAAAACTTGCCTCACTATTACTGCCCTCACCATAAGCGCCACGAATTGTAAGTGAATTTGCTTTAGCCAAATTAAAAACTTCTTCCATTGCGTTTGCGCGCTCAAGTGCTGGCAAAAATAACATGACAGAGGCGCGCATAGCGCTGCCAAGATTGGCAGGACTTGCTGTGATAAAGCCAAGCTTGTCATCATATGCAATGTCAAGGTCGTTTAAAATTGCTTCATCAATCTCACGAATACGCTTATATGGCTTAAGTAGATTAAAACCTTTTTCAAGACATTGCTCGCGAATGTGATCCTCTTCATTAAGCATAATAATCACTTTTTCATCTTCACTTATTGCCACCGACGAAATGTCCTTATTTGCAATCAATTCACGGCTTATTAAATGCTGCTCAAAAAGTGCATTACATTCTGAAAGTGATAAAGTTTTTAAAATTAAAAAATTAAACAAATCAAAACTTTCCAAAATTTTCTTAACACGCTGACTTATAAAAGCCGCATCTTCATCTTCAACATGAGTATAAAAAGGAATGCCCGTAACATTACGCGCAAGCCTAATTCTTGAAGAGATTGCTATGTCATCATAAATTTCCATTCGCGCCTCGCCCCTTATGTTTTTTGTTCCCAAACATATTTTTTAAGGTGAGTTTAAGTTCCTCGATTTCAGCATAACAATGCTCGCAGCCGACAAATCCCGACTGCGCGATTTCCTTATATGTGGTATTACAATATGGACATTTTTGTGACAAACAGCCTCCTTTATATAATCAATATATAATTATTATCAGCCCAAATAATGTATTTTTTTAAAGTGGATAAAACTTTTCTTAAGTGCAAAATTTAGTTTTTAGCGAAAAAACAATTACACCATCTCGCTAAATGCAGCTAGTATGCATGCATACAAACTACTATATATTGTAGGTAGTCTGAAAAGTCGTTTATTCTTGAGTTTTATTCTCGTCAGAGATATTTTTCATGGTTAACGAAATTCTTTTCTTGTTTAAATCGACGGAAAGTACTTTTACATCAACTCTTTGACCAACCTTTAACGCTTCCGACGGATGGCGAATAAAGCTGTCAGAAATTTGAGAAATGTGAACAAGTCCGTCTTGGTGAACTCCTATGTCGACAAAGGCTCCAAAATCAATGACATTGCGCACAACCCCGCTTAGCACCATGCCCTCTTGTAAGTCTTCCATAGAAAGCACATCACTTCTAAGTACTGGCTTAGGCATGCTTTCACGAATATCGCGACCTGGCTTTAAAAGCTCGGAAACAATATCGTTTAAAGTAGGCACGCCCACTCCAATTTCTTTGGCAACTATTTCATCGCCCTTAATTCTTACAAGATTAGGAAGTTCGGATAAATTATTGTTTTTAATGTCCTGTTCCGTCATAGAAAAGAGACTTAATAGTTTTTTTGTCGCCTCATAGCTTTCTGGATGAACAGCAGTGTTATCCAGTATTTCTTCTCCGCCGACAACGCGTAAAAAGCCTGCGCACTGCTCATAGGCTTTAGGCCCGAGTTTTGACACGGACAAAAGTTCGTTACGATTTTTTATTCCTTTTACTTTAGCGCGATAACTTACAATATTTTTTGCAATAGACATGTTAAGTCCCGAAACATAACTAAGTAGGCTTGGCGATGCGGTATTTAAATCCACTCCTACTGAGTTTACGCAGTCTTCAACTACACCTGTCAAAACTTCTGTTAACCGATTTTGCGGCATGTCGTGCTGATACTGCCCTACGCCGATAGACTTAACATCGATTTTAATTAACTCTGCAAGTGGGTCTTGAAGACGTCTTGCAATAGAAACCGCGCTACGAAGAGAAACATCAAATTCTGGGAATTCTTCAGCCCCTAATTTTGACGCCGAATAAACTGAAGCACCAGCTTCGCTTACAACCGCATAACTTACTGGACGAGAAACATGTTTAATAAGTTCTGCTACAAAAATTTCAGCCTCTTTTGACGCCGTTCCATTTCCTATAGAAACTATATCTACATTATGTTTTTCTATCAAGACTTTAAGCTTTGCTATGGACTCTTCCGTTTTAGATTGAGGCGGAGTTGGATAGATTACAGTTGTATCAAGCACATTACCATTTTTATCAATAACAGCGATTTTGCAGCCAGTTCTATATGCAGGGTCAAGCCCTAAAATTATATTATTCTTTAAAGGAGCTTCCATTAAAAGCGGCTTCAAATTCACTTCAAACATTTTTATTGCTTGCTCATTTGCTCTGTCAGTTAAACTGCTGCGAAGCTCACGCTCAAGTGAAGGGAATAAAAGTCTTTCATAACTATCTTCAATCACTTCTTCCATTATCGCATCAGTGTCTTCGTTATTCTTTTTATACGCCTTTCGAATAAGTTGCAAGCAGCGTTCTTGTTCTATATTGACACTGACTTTTAAACATTTTTCATTTTCGCCACGATTGATGGCAAGAATTCTGTGACTTGGAATATTTTTTGCTTCTTGTTTAAATCCAGCATAGGTTTCGTAGGTGGCACTATTCTCATTTTCAACAAGCTCACATGAGATTGTCGCTTTTTCTGCAAGCAAAACACGAAGTTCTTTACGAAGTTCTGCATCGTCAGAAATACGTTCTGCGATAATGTCTTTTGCCCCTTGAATAGCATCCTGCGCAGACGCAACTTCTTCGCTGATATATTTTTTAGCCTCCTCACCCACTATAAAAGCCTTGGACTGGGCAATGATAACATCGGCAAGTGGTTCAAGCCCTTTGGCAATAGCTACGGAAGCTCTCGTCTTGCGCTTTGGCTTATATGGACGATAAATATCTTCCACCTCTGTCATAGTACGCGCTTGCTTTAAAGCATTTTCAAGTTCGCTTGTCCATTTACCTTGTTCAGTAATCACTTTTTGAACTTTTTCTTTCTCATCATTTAAGTTACGAAGATATTTAAGCCTATCTGCAAACATGCGTAGTGTTTGGTCATCACATGTGCCATGCATTTCCTTTCTATATCTTGCAATAAAAGGAATAGTGCATCCTTCATCCAAAAGATTTATTATATTTTGCGAGTATTCTCTTTTAAGCCCAAACTCAGAGGCTAGTTCTTCTACTATTTCCATAATTTCTCCTTTATTTTTGCCTTAAATGAGGCTAGTTCTTGATTTTCGACAGCTTCCAGTTGTCCGCCGCCAGCAAATTTAATTAAGTTTTGCATGGGCGCAAAGTCATAGCTTAACATCAAATTTGCCGTCTGCCCCGCCCCAAGTTTAACTTCATTTAAAATGTCCACTGTAGGACTATCATCGCTTGCAAAGCCTATATCTATTCCTTGATTTAAAATAGGTGCAAGATTTACAAACCCGCGGGCATGACGCATATCCGAAATTGGCGTTACCACAATTTTGGCATCATAAGATGCAAGCATTATTAAATCGTCTTTATCTATGTAATTTCCACCTAAGATGATACACTGCCGGTCTAGTATTCCTAAACTTTCTAGGTACGTCACAGGTGACATTGCAAAACTTTTATCAATTTCTCCTAATTCATAGAGTGTCCTACCAAAAGTAACCATAATCGGAATGTTATACAGCTTTGATTTATGAACAATTTCTTCTAGCTCCACTTCGCTATAAGAAAGAATATTTTGAATATGAAAGATTACATCCTTTTGAAAATTTTCTAAAGTATTTATAACTGGCACGCCCCGCATTTGATATTTTTGTAATAAATGCCTTGCAAGTTGAACATCTTGGCAAGCTATATTAACCTCACGCACGCCACTCAATTTGTTTTTTAATAGCCCGTATTCAATTAGTTCACTCTCTGGATTATTCTTCTTTGGTACAAGCTCATCAATTTCATTTGCAAAGCTATTTAAACAATCATAGTAGTAATTTATATATCCCGCCTGCTGCATAAAACTCCTCATATTCCTAATTATACAATAAAAGAGGAGACAAAATCAAATGAAAGAGCGGACAATTTTACATTCAGACGTAAATAATTTTTTCGCATCAGTGGAATGTGCACATCGTCCCGAACTTAAAGACAAACCTGTGGCAGTAGCAGGAAATCCCGAAAAACGCACTGGTGTGATACTTGCCAAAAATGAGCTTGCTAAAAAAGCCGGAGTGCAAACAGGTCAAGTTATATGGGAAGCGAAAAATGTCTGCCCCGACCTTGTGGTTTTGCTGCCCCATTATGATCTTTATCAAGAAATTTGTGAAAAATTACATGAGTTTTATCTTAATTATACTGACTTTGTGGAGCCTCTTGGACTTGATGAGTGTTGGCTTGACGTAACTGATAGCTTAAGATACCTCAATAAAACCGGCAAACAACTTGCCGATGAATTGCGAGAAAAAATTGCAAAGCAGTTTAACTTTACAGTGTCGGTAGGAGTATCTTTTTCAAAATTGTTTGCAAAACTTGGTTCCGACATGAAAAAACCCAATGCCACCACTGTAATTGCTTTTAACAGCTTTAAAGAGCAAACTTACTCGCTTCCACTTAACTCAATCGTAGGAATAGGTCGAAGGCTTCAAACACGATTTGAGAAAAGCAATATCATGACTATCGGAGATTTTGTGACGCTTTCCGATGAATATCTTAACTCCACAATTGGAATTACTCTTGTCAACTTAAAACATGAGCTTTTAGGCGATTTCAATCCTCCAGTACTTAATTATTATCACTTGCCACCGCCTAAATCAATTGGTAATGGAACAACGACGCTCAAAGATATTCTTAGGCGGGAGGATTGCATAACCACACTTACCATGCTTGCCGAAAAAGTAGCTTCAAGACTTTTAAAGCATAAGGTTTTACCCAAAACACTTTCAGTTTCCATAAAAACAAATAAGATGGAATGCTTTCACAAAAGCATGAAAATTCCCCCTACACGCGAAGTAACTCTTCTTGTAAAAAATGCCACGCGTATTTTGGATGCATTTTGGAAATACGACCAGCCCGTTCGCTCAATTCGTCTTCGTACATCGAATTTCATTTCCGATGAGGCAAGACAAATTTCCATGTTTGAGGAACGGGAAATTTCACCTGTAATTGACATTATCAACGAAAAATATGGCGGAATATATCTTGCAAGTGATAAATCCAAATTTCTTAACACAAGCAAAAATCCGCATGAATGATTTCAATGTTTAGACTAATTATTCTATTGTAAAATTTTCATTTTAAAAAGAGCCATTTCGGCTCTTTTTATGCATTTTCACTATCCATTATAGGCAGCTGACTTATTTTTAATAGATTACTAATATATTTTCTTACAGCGAGTTTAGGCAGGCTTGCATGATTTTTGCGCAAGCCGTTTTTTGCTATTATATATTGCAATAAAAGCCTTTGATCTTTTGTAAAATCGCTCTCTTGCAAGCGATTAAGCTCCTCATTTGTAATTTGTCTGAAATTGGAAATTTCTTGATTTGCCACCGAATAACCATAAGTAGCAAGCATATGAAAAGCCTCTAAAGCACGCTCTCCCACAATCGCCACTTGCAGTTTATCATTAAAGAAAACTTTACAAAGTTCGTAATTTGCAAGTTCTACAACTTTTTGTGCAAGTGCTTTATTAGGCGACGCCAAAAATAGCGCATAACTTTCTTCGAAATCCATTGAACCAAAAATTGGGTTTGATTTTACAATCGCATCAATAATACAGTTTTGATAAATATCTTTTTTTAATTTGTAAAAATCTTGTATCGCATTAATTTGACCAAGCTCCGCCAATTTTTCTATGCTTTTAAAATAGCGGTCGTGATCGTTTGGATCAATAGTATATTGTGAATTTAAAATGATATATGCTTTATCTAAATGATTTAATTTTGAGTCTATAGTTTTAAACATGGCTTCTCCTTGCGAGCATTTATTCTATCACATTAAACCTGTTAAGTCAATGCATATTTAAAACTTTTTCTCGCCATTTTAAATTTTATTCAGGTTTACGTATTTAATTGCCTCAGTTCCCGCGATTGCACCATCTCCCACAGCGGTAGAAATTTGTTTCATGCCGTTTGCACGCACATCTCCAGCTGCAAACACGCCATCTAAAGCGGTGTGCATTTTTTCGTCAGTGATAACAAACCCTTGCTTGTCAAGCTCTACCTGTCCCTTTAAAACATCAGTGTCAGGCTTTCTTCCTACCGCCACAAATACAGCGTCTACTTGAAGAATTTGCCCGCTAGAAAGTTTTAAACCCGTCACACTGCCTTCGCCCAAAATTTCAATCGGTTGAGTCTTTACAATTTCCACATTTTGATATGCTATAAGCTCCTGCTCGCTATGACTAATCAAATTTAGTTTGTCCGAGATTAAATATACTTTATTACATAACCCCGCGAGATATTCAAGGTCAGACGCCGCACTATCGCCACTGCCTACCACTGCAACCACCTTATCTTTAAAGAAATTGCCGTCACATACTGCGCAATAGCTTACGCCGCGACCCTTAAACTTCTCCTCGCCCGCGATGCCAAGGCTGCGTGAGTGGCAACCAAGTGCCAAAACAACGGCTTTTGCCTGATACACATTTTTGCGCGTCTTAACAGATTTAACTTTGCCCGTTAAGTCAAACTCTTTCACTTCTTCATACATAAATGGAATATTTAAAGCTTTTGCATGCATGGCAAATTGAGCGGCAAGTTCGCTGCCCTCGAGCGAAGCAAAGCCGAGATAGTTTTCAATTTTGCCAATCATATTAATTTGCCCGCCAGCTGCAAACTTTTCGATTATCGCCACGTTTTTATTTGCGCGTTTGGCATAAATTGCACTGGATATTCCAGCCGCCCCGCCGCCAACAACTAAAATGTCGTATATCTTTTCCATATAAACCTCTTATTAATATTGTAGCACACTTATGAAATAATTAACAAACAAAAAAGGTGCAATACAATGCACCTTATGTTTTGTATTAAATTTTTTTTAATACATAGCAACCGTAAATCTGTCCTTGGTAAGAGTAGTCACCGCTTTTCCAGTCCACAATGAGATAAGTTTCACCATTGATGTTTTTGAGTGTGTAATCTGAAACAGTGTGGCTATACTGATTTATAACCTTGCCTTTTGTCCAAAGTTTTTTGAAGATATGCTCGCTATTTTCAACTATAACCTCTCCATTTGGATTAAAAGTCATCGCTTTTAAAAACAGGTTTTCTTTACTTGCTTTTGGAATATATTTTTTCTTTTCAGCATAGTCAATGTAATCAATGGCTTCCCAAGCACCAAGCGCTTTTTTATCTTCAACAAATGGCAAATTGATGTCGTCCTTAATGCATATTTCTCTTAAATTATACTCTTTTGCGTCCACTTTTTTAAATACTTTGACTTCGCGCACTTTGCCCTCAAATCTTGTAGTGAGATAAAGTTTATCACCCTCGATTTCATAAGTGTAAACTTCGCCACTGAAGTGAAGCAGCATACCCTTAGTCCAGCGCTCAAATACCCAGTACCCTTCGCCATTTGGCAAGAAGTACAAACTGGTCATAAGCGGATTGACTTGGTTTGAAGTTTTTCCAGCAAGATAGTCTGCCTTACTTAAAGCAGAGCCTTCAAACTCCCATTTGCCGATTGCCTCGGCATCATTTACAAAGTTTTTCATTATTAAATCCCCCTTTTGTTTTTTCAAGAAAGAAAGCATTTGGCGATTTGATTTCAGCCTTTCAATCTGTTTTTCAATTTCCGAAAGCTTTTCATTGATTGAACTTTCATTAAATTCGCGGACTTCCTTAATCGAAAAACCAAGTTCACGAAGAAATTTTACTCTGTAGATTTGAACAATCGCATCATCGTTATAAAACCTATAGCCCGTGAAGCGATCGACCTTTGTCGGCATAATAAGCCCTTCCTCCTCGTAAAATCTTAGTGTTTTGATTGAAATGTCGCAAAGCTTTGAAACCTCTCCAATTTTCATCAATTCGTCCATATCCCTTCCTCCTTGGCTACATTATAACACTACAGTGTACTGGAGAGTCAATAGTTTTTACAAAATTTTTCAAAAAAATTTAAAATCACTATAAGCCTTTATTTTAAAGGCTTATAGCGATTTTATAATTGACTAATATTAAAAATCTTAAAAATATTTTAGCACAATTAAGTAAAAATATTGTCATTTGTTGAGAATTCTATACTGCGCGTTTCCGTTGTCATGTTGAGCGGAGGCGTCAGCCGAAGTCGAAACATCTTTTTAACAATTTTCGTTTACCCTCTTAATATAAAAGATTCTTCGGCGCAGCCACAGAATGACAAACCCAGTGTATGTCATCCTGAGCGGAGCAACGCGCAGTCGAAGGATCTTTTCTGTTTGTATGTGTACTGATTTCATTCAAAAGATTCTTCCAGCTTCGTCGTCAGAATGACGTAGACTTTAAGTTTGACATAATACTCGCTAACCAATATTACAAGCGTTTTTATACCATATTAATTTCGTCTAGCAAAAATGTTGACAAATTATTCCTAAAATGGTATATTTAATGTATGGATAATTATATTTCAATTAGCGAAGCTGCTAAAATATGGGAAATCTCAGAACGTCGCGTTCGAGCTTTATGTATGAACGAACAAATTGAGGGAGCTATCAAAATCGGCAAACAATGGTGCATTCCAAAGTTTGCTCAAAAGCCATCTGACAAAAGAACTATTAAAGAGGAAGAACGTAAGACAATAGTTGTGGCTGGAGTTTCAAACGATATTGGTAAAAGTTTAATTCATCTGCTTTTGTCTAAGAATTTTAAAGTAATAGGACTTTGCTCCTCACAGGAAGCGCCACCTATTGAACTACAACATCGCAATCTAGTGTTAAAATCTGTCAATTTTGAAGACGCAAAAGACATTATCAAAGTTTGTGACAGCGTTAAAGATACTCTCGCAGGACTTGTTGTATGTGAACTATATTTCAATCTTGAAAATGTAGACGAATTTGATTACGATGAATTTGAAAAAAGTTTCCGTATAAACTTGTTCGCGCCAAACATCTTAATTCGCGAGCTTGTTAAAAAAATGGATTACTCGTCAAGTATTGTGCTCTTATCCAGTGTAGAATCTGACAGGGGTTCGTTTGGCGCTTCTGCTTATGCCTCCGCACAAGCTGCAAAAATCAATTTAATCTCTTCACTCTGTAATGTGTATAGTGAACGATATGGCGTAAGAATTAATAGTATTAAAACAGGCTGGATTGGTAGCATGGGCTTTGACAATGCGTTTAAGAAAGCCATTGAATCAATTCCTATGAAGCGCTTAGGGATACCTGATGAAATAGCCGAGGACATTTATTTGTTTCTAACCGCTCACCGATACACCACTGGCACATACCTTATCTCCGATGGAGGTTATTTGCAAGTTGACGAGCAGTCCAAAACTGAATTTTTGCAAACAGGGATTTTCTACAAATACATTGAGAAGTTTTTCACGAGCGAGCAAACTAAAAAAATTCGAGCAATCTCCATGATGATGCCAAACGAGTGGATAGACGACCCGCTTGAAAAACGCTTCAGAGAATACAATATCGAGGCTATGCAAAAAGGACTTGATTTTAAGCGCGTGTTCATCTTCGACATCAACGACATGCCAAAGCTCAAGAAAGAACATCTTTTGATGGATTTTATTAAGAAGACCCTACCTTGCAGCTATTTTGTCGATGTAAAAAAACTGCAAAAAGAAAACCCAAAAGTTTTGAACATTATCAAAAGCGGATATATTTTGTTTGATGACGAAGTTGCTGTCGTTGACTATGAAACAAATGACATCGGGCGTGGCTTCATTACATTCAATAAAAAACAAATTGACGACTATAAAATGGCAATAGAATATTTAGAAAGCGTAGCCGTAACTATTAAGAAAATAATAAATAAAAAACAAGAGGGCTAACCCCCTTGTATTTTATTCGCTTTCGCTTTCTTGTTTCGCTTGCAACACTTTTTCAATCTTTTCTATATATTCAGTATTTCCAGTTTTCCTTGCACTTTCTAGCATTTTTTCAACTTCCGCCACAGGCAAATCGGTGTAAGCAGAAACATAATACATATATTTTGCACTGTTGAGATAATCATTGTTTTTTAAATAGTCAAGGATTATTAATTTTTGCTCGTCGGTCAGCGCTGGCACAGAGCAATAAAGTTCATAGATATGTAATAGGTCATCTGTTGCCATCATAGACTCAAAAAGTGCATCAATCTCCTCTTGAGTTTGCGCAGTGTATTCAGCCGCATCATTTATTGAAATTGGCTTGCGAGAATAAATAGATTGCTTGATAATATCCACTCTTTCCTCAGGTGTCAAATGAGTCCTTACTCTCTCTTCCTCGCCTTCTCTTGCAACAATCAAAGCCTCAAACCCTTCTGGATTTTTGTTCAAATATGCAAGTTCCTCATTTTCGCTAAAAGCACGAAGCCATTTGCTTGGTGCGCACATTGTAAAAGCCTCAAACATTTTCAAACAATCACACCCTTTTACACACTCAAGGAAGTAATATTCAATCTTTCCCAGTTTGTGCTTAATAATCAAATCCTCAAATCTTTTCAAATTGAATTTCTTGTCATGGTCAGCCATATCAAAGGCAAATTCATAGCAATGCACGATGTCGTCAGTTGCAATCATACCATCCTCCAAAATTGGCATAACCTCTGGCGTATCAGAAAGCGTAACAAACTCAGCAAAATCGCAAATAAAATACGGTTTTTTTGTAGCAACCACTTCTTTCGCTTTTTGCGCAACAAAAGCAATGTCTTTTGTTGCATTGCACTCCTCTATAATTTTGATAAATTCTTGTTTTGTCATAATCCCCTCCTCTTATGACAATACTATACCATATACGGAACAATATGTCAATACTTATTTTAAAAATTCTTATATTATTGTTAAAATTTGCTATACAACATACCTATTATGGAATAATTGAACTTGTAATATGGAGAACAAAAAAATCATCCAAAAGGATGATTTTTTGTAAATTTTAACGTTTACTGAATTGTGATGCTTTACGAGCTTTCTTTAAGCCGTACTTCTTACGCTCTTTCATTCTTGGGTCACGAGTAAGAAGTCCCGCATCTTTAAGTTCTTTCTTATAAGTTTCGCTTGCTTTAACAAGTGCTCTTGCAATGCCATGGCTGATTGCACCAGCTTGACCAGACACACCGCCGCCTACAACTCTTGCAATTACGTCAAATTTGCTTGCAGTATTTGTAAGTTCTAAAGGTCTACGTGCAACTAAGATTAGAGTGTTAAGTTGAAGATAATCTGCAAGTTCACGACCATTTACAGTAATTTTGCCGTTGCCAGGCACAAGTCTAACTCTTGCAATAGACTTTTTTCTTCTTCCAGTTGAAATAATTTGAGTGTTTGCCACTTTGTTTACTTTTTTCTCTGCCATTAGTTTCTTGCTCCTTTAATTGTGATTACCTCTGGTTGTTGAGCCTCATGTTTATGCTGTGCGTCTTTATATACATGAAGTCTTGTGATTTGTTTTCTGCCAAGAGTTGTTTTAGGAAGCATACCCTTTACAGCTTTTACGACTGCCTTGTCAGAGTTCTCTGCCATGAGCTTATCATAAGCAACCTCTTTAAGACCGCCTATATAACCAGTATGATAATACCATTTTTTATCCTCAAGCTTTTTGCCAGTGAGAGCGACCTTGTCAGAATTGATTACAACTACAAAATCACCAGTGTCTACATGAGGAGTATAGATTGTTTTATTTTTTCCTGTCAAGATGTCTGCTACTTGGCTTGCAAGTCTGCCAAGAGGGATGTTGGTGGCATCAATAACAAACCATTTTCTTTGAACATCTTGTGGTTTTGCCATATATGTTTTCATTATTTTCCTCCAAAAATTTGTCTGAAAGTGGGCTTATTTGTTCACGGGGCTAGTGCAAACAAAAAACGCCTTAAACTAAGACGTATATATTTTATATAATATAAAAGCTAATGTCAAGCATTTTTGCAAAATTTGTAAATTTTTTTGTCAGCTTGCCTGTAATACTGCTTCATTTGCATTGTTTTTATGCATAAGTATACGGCTGCAGTCCTCAACTATAAGGCTGACAGCGTTTCCTACGTACTTGCATTGTTGATCTAAAAATTTATCTTGCTCGGTTTCAAGATTGCTTTTAACCATGGTCTTGATTGCTTCCATTGGAGTGGAAACTTGTCCTGCTGATTTACGAATAAAAGTTTCTAAATTATCGTCATTATATGCAAGTTTGATAAGATTTTTAAAGAATGACTTGTTGACATCATAGCTTTCACGCTCAGCAAGCAAAATGTCATTTATGTCCGCATACTGCCTGCTTCTAAAAATGTTTTCGTTTATACGCCTTTGAGCGCCAAGCAATATGGCAAAATCATTTAAAGCCTCGATTTTTTCGGCATTTTCCGCTTTAGACATGCATAATTGAACAACCTCTTTATCTAGCCCCTCTAAATAAGCACTTAGGGCTTTATTAAGAAGGGTTAAAGCCTCTTCATCACCCGTCACTTCATATCTTGCCGCCGCTTTTAATAGATTTCTTTCATCTTTCATTTCAATCTCATTAAGTGCAGAGATTTTTTTAACAAACGCACAAAGTACCGCGTAATACTCCTCGCCCTCGATTTCAATATTTCTTTCCATTAAGTCATTCACCACGCTATACTTAGTCATTTTTCTCTCCTTGATTACATAATAGCACATTTTTTTGCATAAACCAAACAATTTTTGAATATTTATACATTATTCTATAAAAATTTTAAAAAAGTTCAAACTATTTATATAAAAGTCGAAAATTTGTTGACAGTCTCACCTAAATATGATATATTAAAGATGATATATTTATATATATCAAATATTAATATATAATTTCACAGGGTTTAAAAACGAACACTGTTTTCCAAATATAAAAATTAGCCCTTTAAATAGGATTCAATATGAGTAATAAATTAGACAAACCTCAAACACTTGGGGATAATGTCGTTGCAATAGATATACATAAAAATGAAAGCGAGGCTCCTGCGCCTGGCTCTTTTGCCGTTGGACAGATAGAAGATGATTTTTCTGCCACGCTTACTCCTGTAACCGTGGCAAAAGAACAAAAAAGTCTTTTTAAGCATAAGCCCTACAGAAAATTAAAACGCGCAGCAAGCCCTCCTAAAGTTAGTTACATCTCCGCTAAAAAGTTGCAAGCTAAAAAGGCGAGTTGGAAAAAAAGAATGTTTAAAATTGCTGTCGTCCTTGTACTGGGAGTGGTTTCTGGTTCCATACTTGGCGGCTGGTACAAAAATTACACCGACAGCATGTTTAGTAGCGACGTCTATCCTGCTGATGTAACGCCATATTTAGATGATACTAACGCCATGATGACGCACATTCTTGGAAGCGACAACGACGCAGATAAACAAAACTTTGATAACATATTAAAAGATAGAGGCAAATCCCCTCTTGACTACTCGGCAAGCGAAAACTATGCACTTGCCACCTACAAAGCATCTCTTGCAAATTCTTTCTATCTTGAAAGCAAAGGCGGCGTTACCACAATGGGAATTACTCAATCTGTTTATAGCATACGTGCGTATGACGGAAATACCTATCAATTGTCAAGTCAAAGTAAAGGTATGCTTACTCTTGCCATTTGCGCGGTTTACAATAAAAATGGTAATAATGTCAAGCTCATACAAGGTAACAATATTACAGACACAACTGCTGATTGGACTGGAGCGGTTACAAATTACACCGCAGACGAGTTTAAACAAGAAAATGGAAGCCTGCCTAACGTACTTAGTCCATATATCGTGTCATCTAAAACGATTAAAAATGAAAACGATATTAAAATTGAACAAACTTTACTTAACGAAAGCAATGTGTACAGCTTTGAAATGGAACTTGATGCCATTCCTGCAGCAGCATATTACTACAAACAAGTCAAGCTTACAAGCGGGCTTGCAGATTACCCTATATTTAATAAAATCAAAATAAAAGTTTTTATAGATGAGAATTGGAACTTTGTCCAAACTCAAATTGAAGAAAGTTACACTGTAAAATACGGCATTGCAGCAGCTTGCTTAGGCACGCTTACCATTGACTACACATTTAATGAGCAAGTTGACTTGCCCTACAAAGGATAAAAGGAGGAGAAGAGCATGAAGAATTTTCTAAAGCGATTTGGGAAAATGGTCAGTTATACACTTGCGTATTTTTTGATAACTCTTGGAACTGCTGTCGGGATCATCTTTCTCTCTCCAGTAGGAAACGGCAATAAAACTGAAGAAATATACATTGCCCCACAACTTAGCCACATTTATCAAAACTTTACCGAAGTTGATTACCTGCAACTAGTCGACCTTAAAATTGACATTGAAACTCTGTCCTCAAAAACCACCCTGCTTTTAAATGCCGAAGTTGATTTGACTGATGGACTTACTGATTTGGCTGTAAACGGAGTACTGACTGTTTTAACAAATAATCAGTTTTTTGACATAGCTATAAACTATAAAAACAGCGTGCTATTTTTGGAAACCTTAAATGCAAAGTTTAAAATTGACACAAATAATCTTGGTGATTCTATTAATCAAATATTATCAGTTTTAAATATTGAAATCCCAAGCCTCGGGCTTGATTTAAACTCACTTAATCCAAACGATATTTTAGCAATGCTTTCCGACCTAACCGAAACCAAAGGCGAAAATAACATCACCTTGAATATAAATGTTCCAGTCATAGGTTCCATCAAGCTTGTATGTGACCTCAATTACAGCATACGCGAAGTCAGCATGCCCAAAACGACAATTTCAGATGGAACAAGCATTGCCTTTTCTTCTAAACTTGCCTATGAAGACATCGCGGTGATTGAACCTGCTGACAACGACTATATTGAAGCCACACATCTTTTTAAGGTGTTAGGTGCAACGCTTGACTATATCAATCAAGATGAAATTGGCTTTGATTTAGATGTTAAACATAATAATTTATCGTTAAAAGGCAACTTTAGTGCAAATTTAAAAGACTTTTCAGCAAAATATCACATGTCTTTGTTAGATAATGACTTGAATGTCATAGCAAAAAATAATGTTTTGTATTTTGAACTTGGAAATATTTACGCAAGTTTTGCACTCAGCGACATCGATGTTATAAACAACTTTTTAGTGGAAAATTTTGATATAAACTTGCCATTAAATGACATAGTTAAAATATTAGAATCGCTGTCAAATGGTAATCTACTAGAGGTTATTCCAAACCTTGACTTAAACGCAGGCACAACTGACTTAAGCACTATAGACTTAAGCGTAATAGAAGCCTTTGAAAAAGTAGACGAAATGTACTATTTACAGCTCCGTGATATCGGCAGCTTGCAATTTGGAGTCGAAGTTAATAAACTTACAGAAATCGCATATCAAGGTTTTGATATAGAAGCCCGACTTAAAACGACAGCACCTACAAAGGTTGCCCTTTCAACCACGGAAGATAATTACATTCAACTTAAAAAATTTATCCCCGCTATCAATGCTTTACTCGCCACTTCCCAAAAGCCTTATATCTACGGAAATGGAAATATAAATATTGCAGATTACAATGCACAGTTTAACTTTCAAGTGGCTAATTCTGACAAATTACGTGCGCACTTTGAACTTACTTTCTATGATGAAATTTTGAAACTTGATTTGCAAGATGAAACCTTATTTTTACAAGTTAAAGATGTTAAAATAAAGGCTGATATAAACGATGTAGCCCCTATCAAAACGTTCCTTGTGGAAAGTTTTGGTGTTGTCCTTCCCGACTCAAGCTTGAATGAGTTATTGGAAGAGCTTAAACTAATCATCAATCCAAACGTTAACCCTTTGCTTGTAAAATCTCTAACAGAAATAAATGATGGCTTAGAAATTAAACTTTATAATGATGTTAGTTTTGTTTTACATTACAACGACGTAATCAATGGACTTAGCGTCGATTTTGACAAAGTACAATTAAACCTTGATTTATTGACAAGCGAAAATATAACTATCGATGATGTAGATGCTACAGAATTTACACCATTGAATGAAGTTCTTACTCTTATGAGTTCAATTAAAAAGTACATCGAAAACAAAAAATATTACTTTACATTAGATGCCGACATTAACTATGATAATACACTTTACCATATTGACGGCTCCATCAACTATGATTCGAGCGGTTTGACTGCATACGCACAAACTACTATTCAAAACATAAAAATAGAATTGATGTTTAAAGATGGAATAGTTTATACACAACTTGCAAATCTAAAATTCATGTTTAAACTTTCCGACCTTGATAAAGTTACAGAGTTTATAAATAACACCTTAGGTATAGATGTCACAAATTTAATTAATGAACTTAAAGCTAAAATAGAGGATTTATTAAATAAAAACTCGCAAGTTGATATCAAAACATTAATCAATTCTTTAAACCTCTCTCTAAGTAAAGATGAACTTGTGTTAACTTCTCTAGATGCAAACGTTACAATAAGTTTTGTAGATTCAATGCTAGATAAACTAAGTGTAGTTTCAAAAGATTTCAAACTCAATGCAAGAGTTAACTCCTACCCTTCCACACTTGATTTAAGTGGAGAATATTGCGACATAGCATTACTACTGCCAATAATTGATGCAACATATAACTACTTCACTGATAAACAATTTGATATTTCTGCATCAGCAAAAGTATATGATAAACGTACACAAATTTATGACGCACAGCAGCTTAGCTTGCAACTTGATTTGACAAATTCCATGGAATTTTATGCAAATGCTTTAATCACTGGCATAAAAGGTACAAAAACTGATGGCTTTAAAATGGCAATGAATGCGGCGTTGCAAAACAACTATTTATATGTAGATTATAATAATTTGCTTATCAAATTAAGTTCTCAAGACGTAAAAGCATTATTAGAGTTAGTAATGAATATGATGGGCATGGATACTAATTTAATTCCATCACTTGGAAACTTCTCATCAAATGATACTTTTGATTTCAATTCCCTTATAGCGCTTTTACCTAGTATAAATATGGGAAATGCACTTCAAATGCTTAATGTTATTAAATCCATAAAGGTTGAAAATAACTCGCTATCATTAATACTTGACGGAAGCTTTATTTCCTCTGATGAGCGCGCTGAAAACATGAGCATTAAGCTCGTAACAGATGGCAAAACTCTTGTAAGCCTCGATATTACTAACATTTACACTGGCGTAACTAATGAAGAACATTTTGACCTGCATATAAACTTTAACGAATTTAACGGAATTACAAAAATTGACACAAGTAAAAACTACGTAAATCTTTCAGGAACTGAAAATGTTCAGGACGGCGAAAGCGGGCTTATTAAACTCATTAAATCTGCGATTAATACTGCAGAGCTTCAAAATTTTGAAATCAATGGTACATTAAATATCAATTTAAAAGTGCCTGTTATTGGTAATATTAACTGGAATATTCCAATTAACGCTCAAATTAAAATTGTAGATGGCAAACCTGAAGTTATGGCAGTGATTGGAGCAATTCCAGTCGTAAATCTTTTAGTTTATAACCTTAATGATGATGCTAGTTTTGGCGTTACTAATTTGCCTAAAAACAGAATGGCTTACATCTATTACAAAGATGAATATCTTTACTTCTATCGACATGAATCTGCTGGAAATAAATCCTACGAACGCAAACTCAAGGCTCATATTGACACAGTTTCATCTGATATACTTTACTATGTTCAACTCCTTACTGGCTTTAATGACGATATAATTGGAGCAATTCGTAAATCTCTTGAAATTGAACACGACATCAATCTTGGCAATATTATTAGAAACTTTACAATAAGCGAAGACAAAAATAGTTGTTCCCTCGTATTAAATATGCAAGAAGTAACTGGCGACGACAAGATGGGCGACATGGGAATTGGACTTGGAATTGTAAAAGCTTCAAATGGCAAAGACTATATTGGAAATATCAAATTCTCAATGAACATGCCATTTACAAATTCAATACAAATGGATATGACTTCCAATGATATAGCAGTTTCCAATCTCGAGCAAAGTATAGCTGGGCAAGAGCTTGATTTCACTCAACTTTATAACTATATTAATGAATATCCATATAAAGAAAATGTTGAATGGGACGCCAAAAATGGCGAATGGAAACAAACAAACGAACGCCAATTTACTGTTACTTTTGACACCGGTTGCGAGCAGCAATTTAACAGCGTAACTGGCAAGCTGGGCACAGAGTTCACACTACCGACTATGGGAAATCGAGAGGTTGTTACAGCAACTGACAAAGATGTTTATCGCTTTGATGGTTGGTATAGTGACTCAGCTCTAACAAAACCTTTCACAGAAGGCATTATTCCTCGATATGATATAACACTCCACGCAAAATGGACGCCTATTGAACAAAAGCGCACAATTAATTTTTACAATGGCGAAAATCTTATAGATAGCCAATATGGCGATGTAGGAGTTGCGTTAAAAATAGTAGAAGTTCCTCAATTTATCGAAGTTATAGAAAATGATTATCTATACAAAAAAGAATTTATCGGCTGGGTAGACGAAGATGGGTTGCCAATAACTAAAATTCCTAGCTATTCAACTTCTCTTTACGCAAACTATAAAACATACGACTACTTGAAAGAATACACTTTATCTTTTGATACTGGTGTAGGCTTACCACTTGGCAGCATTCAATTGTTTAACAGCTATAGCGCAGAAGCTTACCTTTCTAATTATGATTATAGCGACAGAGTGATAAATGCAGACGGCGTAACCACCACCTACAAGTTTGCTGGCTGGTATTTGGACGCTGCCTTCACAAGAGAATTCGACTTTATAATGCCAAGTGAAGATTTGACAATCTTTGCTAAGTGGGAAACGACAAATAAAGTTTATCAGCACAAATTTATTGTTTATGATAACGGTGAAATAGCATTTTCTACTCTGCTTGCAGAAGGTGCTTCCATTTCTTTACCAAATACTATTAAAATGAATGAAAACACAAAATGGTTTGCGGACGCTTCATATAATAATGAAACATATCTGCCAACCACCATGCCAAATGAAGATGTAGTTTTGCATATAAGAAATAAATACGATGTAAACTATAACTATTACGTGTTTGAAAATGGAACTCATTGCGAAAAAAGAGTTAATTTATCTCTCTATCAAGGCGAAACATTCGCGTTGCCAGAGCAAACAGATTATGAATTTGACACATACAAAGACGGACATCTATACAGAAGAATGTATTACTCCTTTGATGGGTACATTGCGAATGGATACAAATTTACAACTTTCATAGTGCCAAATGAAAATATTAATATTTCATCTAACGTTAAAGAGGATTACAAAAATTATTATCAAGTATCCTTTGATACAACTTTTGTAAAAGTAGATGCTTGGAATGATAATGATAATAAATTCACTGGCAAAATTAGCTGCAAATCCCCTGCCACTAAGGTCGACTCATTCTATGTCCTAGATGGCACCACAATCAATCCATCAAACTACAACGCAACTGCGGTTTATGACTATACAGCAGCATGGATTACTAAAACTCATACTTTTGAGGTTAAAACATGGAATACCTCTGGCTGCAATAATATATGCGCAGAAGCTACTGGCACTTCAAACAAAAAATATACACCACTTACAGAGCTAATAATAACATCTAACACAACGCTATACGCTACCTGGGGTGTAAAATAAAAAGAACGGAAATTTCCGTTCTTTTTACATATCCATTTCACTTTCGTTTGATTTTTCTTTTGGTTTTCCCATTTCATATTCGTTTTCAGGATTATCCGCAACTAAAAACAACTTTTGTTTGTCGGTGACCATATTCTCTGCATAACGACATCCTTCGTCGATTATGTCACTTGCTTCAAGCATTTCAATTATATTCCAATTAAGATCTCTTGGCACAATGTCCATTTCGCCATCATCTCGTTGAATAAATGTTGCCTGTCCACGAGAAGCAATCTTTACAATTGTTTCAGGAAACTCGTCTGTAGCGTCCCATATCAATGTAAAAGTGTTTGCATCGCTATTTTGCTCCCAATTAATACGATTACATTTAGAGTGGTTCAACAGCAACAACAACTCTTGATCATCAAGCATAACAAGTTTGCCATCGCAATCTCTGTAATACCTCGCCAGCCAATTCAAAGGACATTCGCCATTTTGAATTGCAACTTTAACAAAATTTTCATCAGCATTAATAATATCTTCTCTCATATTAATCTCCTATGTTTTCATTTTACCTCATTTTATGCAAAATGTCAATCCTCAATTTGAAGGAAAAAATCAAATTGCACAACTCTCACTTAAAATTTACAAAATTTTTAAAATCTCTATCAATGGTTGTCTTTTCCCACAGAGTATGCTATAATACCCTTAGCCAATTTCAAGTTCCCATAGTAAAGTGGATATTACAAACCCCTCCTAAGGGTTAGTCGCAGGTTCGAGTCCTGCTGGGAACACCAATTAAAAGGATAGGTTTGTATATGGTTTTGGAAATAATTGCAATTGTCTTGTCATCTTTAAGTGTGTTGTTTTCTTTACTCACTTTCTTTTTACATGATAGAAAGTTAGTTAACATTGAAGAAGCTCGCAGAAAAAATGAAATTGAAGAGCGTGACAGAATTTCTTATTTAAATCGCCCCCAGTTAAAAGTGGTTTACTCATCTTTTGATGTAAAAACATTTGGGTATAAACATGAAGATGAATTTGATATTGATATATTTTTTCTACCTTATGAATCTCTAGATGTGGATGAGGCAATTTATACACCACTTTATCCAAACAAAAAACAATTTAGGGAGGATTTTATAAAGGAAGGGAAAAATAATCAGCATAAAACACCTATTTGTACTTATAAAGAAGTTTATAATAAAAAAGATGAATGGGTAAGTTTTGTTATCCATTTAAAAAATGTAGGTAAATCAAAAATAAAATTTTATTACTTATTATGTGAGGCAGAGCGTAGCGGTAGTATTGTTGATGCTAATAATGATTATGGATATAGGGTTTTAACGAGTACCCGAGGTGCAGAATATCGCTGCACAGGCAAAAGAAATTTTATTGAAATTAATGACATAATAAAAATAAAATTTAACTTTCATAAAGATTACATATTAGGGAATTCTTTTTCGGCGCCATTTGCTTTATATATTGAAGCCGAAGATGGAACTCATTGGTGTCAAGGTATTTTCTTAGACCCTAATCAAACCCTAGAATCTTATTCTGTATCTTCAGAAGAGTTTACAAAATATTATCAAGGTTATTTTTTAGATGCTGTAATGTATGATAGGGTTTATTGGTCTAAGAAAAATCATAAAGATTCTGCTGATTAGCAATATTTGTCATCGAATAGATTTGCCGTTGTGTCTTCATCTTCTGCTAGATAGTGCGAATATACCTTTAAAATCATACTTGCATCACAGTGTCCGACATTTCGGGCTATAACTTTAACTGACACTCCATCTCGCAGTTGTAAGGTTATATGAGTATGGCGTAATGAGTGTGGAGTAACTTTTCTAATGCCGTTTTTGATTAATAGGTCGGTTAGCCAATGATTTATTGTTTCTGGATTGATAGGTGTGCCATTATCTAAAACCATAAGCCTATCGGTATCATGGAAATAGTCGCCTAGTCTTTCCTTTTCTTTGATATACCAATTTTTATAAGCAATTAGTATTTCGTTTAGGTAATTGCATATTTTTATTACTCTTTTAGATTTTTCAGTCTTTGGTGCTTTTGTAATCAGCCCAACTCTTGGAATAAATATCGAGTTTCTATTGATAGATATTTTACGCTCAAACAAATTTACATCTTTCCATTCAAGTCCGCATAGTTCGCTTTTTCTCATTCCTGTATAAAAAAGAATAGCAACGGCGGTCTTAATTTTAATATTTTCTTCTCGCTTAATTGCAGTAATTAGTTGCAAAATTTCTGCATAAGACAAAATGTCTTTTTCTTTTAATTGTCCGCTAATCATATTTTTAATAGATTTAGAACTTGCAACATTTCTGTTGACATATTCATTTTCTATCGCATAATTTAAAATCACATTAAGCATTCTTCTATATTTCAATTTACTCTCCTTTGAATAAAGTCTAGTTTCAGTTGTTATTTCAAAATAGTCTGTCATCTTAAAGCCTAAACATTTGGCAAGAGCAGTGGCAGTTTCAATTTGAACGATTTTGCCTTTTCTTATCATTTGCATAGTAATTCTATTAAAACCACATTCTTCGCTAACAAGTCCAATCTTTTGGTTCGCTAAAAACTCGTCAATAGGCTTGATTAGTCTTGCTCGTGAAGTTTCAATAGTTCGGTTATTAAGGTAAACGAAAATTCTTTCGCAGTCTGCACGAGTAATTGCCTTTAAAGGCTTTGAGCCAATAAACCTATTTAAGTCATAAATTATTTTTTCACAATTAACAAGATAAGTTTGACTTTTTGAGCCTTGCCCTGCATTGAGCCACTGCTCGGCACACTCACTAAAATTCATATTTTGTTTATCAGTTTTAGGACTTGTCCTAACTTTCTCTTCAAACTCCGCCGCCATACGGTTGATATATCTTGTGATTTCTGCCTGTCGCATATTTTCTGGGGCTTTAATTGTGGTAGAAATAAATTTACCATTCGCTTTGACTTGAATAGTATAGGATTTACCATTTTTTAACTTATGTTCAGTAATAGTTGCCATTTTTAATCTCCTTTTATGCAATATCTAATAATTTTATAAGTTCGTCATAATTGACTAGATACTTACAGCCCGCTTTCAAACAAGGGACTTGTTTTTTTCGACACATATCACGAATAAAATATTCGCTAATAGCCGAATTAGGGTCATCAGATTTGATTAACTGATGACACTCTTTAATAGTCCTATACTTCTTCATTTCACACCTCCTTTAACCTGAGAACTTTTCGCGTTCACTAAAATTGTATAAAGTTTGTATCGAAAAAATTAACCATGACTTTTCAAAACCGCCCACGAACATTGTCATATCAAGTAGAAATATGTATAAAAAAGGCTAGTCGAGATGACTAGCCATAAAAATTCCCTCTTTTCAGTTCTTTTTTAATCCTTTGTTGCATACATTAAATTCCTTATTTTTCCGTTGTATATTACTGAATTTTTGTTGCTAAGTTATAATCAATAGATTTTATAATGCTATTGCTTTAAGCTTTAAATTCAAGTGTATATCAATCAAAAACTACATATAAACATTACTGTGTAAGACTTGTTTAATATTTATATTAATCGTCATTACTATTTTTGCTTTTGTCTACCTTGTTATGAATAGTATTTCTAATATAAACATTTCTTATTGCGTTGCTATATAGTAATGCTCCTACGGTTATAAATATGGTAATTCCTATAAGCATACCGATAAAACCACCAATAGCAGGACCAACACTCATATTAGCTTTGTTCGCTGCATCAAGTTGCGATATTAAAAACCAAATTGAAAGCCCTAGCATTGCAAGTGCCATAAAGATACCAACAATACCAATGATTATTATATTTCTTGCATTCTTCTTACTCGCTTCTTTAACATTAATGTTTCCCATTTTATCTATTTCTCCTATTATTTTTAAATTTATTTTTTCTATAAGTCTGATTATCGGCGGTATCGCACTCATTATACCAATGATGATAAAAAACAATGCTCCGCCACCACCAAACATAAGCAAAAACACCATTAGGTAAGCATCAAACATATCTCACCACCTTGTATCAACCTTAAATTTTCGTTATTTTTTGTCATAAATTCTCGCTTTCAGTATGTATAAATATATTATACATATTTTGGGAACATAAAGCAAGTATTTTAATAAAAAAACTATGCATTATTTTAGAGTGCATAGTATAAACTTGTAATATGGAAAATATAGATAAGTTTTTTATAGGTAAAAGAGTTGCAACTTTAAGAAATGCCAAGCATATTTCGGCTAGAAGTATGAGTCTTGAACTTGGACAAAGTAGCGAGTACATAAATCAGATTGAAAATGGTCGCAGTATGCCATCGGTGGAAGTACTAATCAATATTTGTGATTACTTTGAGATTTCACTCTCAGACTTTTTTGATACTAAAACTACTTACCCACTTGAATATAAAGACTTGCTCTCCGAACTAAACAAACTTGACACCTTTGAACTCGAACAAATTGTAAATTTAATAAAATTAATAACAAGGAATAAAAAATAGCAAGTCATTACTCGCTATCTTTTTCTTTGTTGCCAGAATTTCTTATATTATTATCGTTTTCAATTAAAGCTGTTAAGACATCTACTATCTGATTATCTTCTTTTTCAGGGAAAAGACTCTTTGCAATGATAACTGGAATAGTTATTATTGTAGAG
>CAOQRA010000001.1:93674-96754 GCA_948512295.1 uncultured Eubacteriales bacterium | reverse complement strand
TATGGGAGCAAAGCTTTCAGAAAAGGCAAGAAACGATGGTGCTTATGAAAGCGATTATTACAAAGCTGGTTACTTCTTCTTGCGCTCGCCTTTTTTAGGCTCTACTGGTACTGGCTACTATGGTAACTCTCATGCCACGCGCGTTTGGGACTCTGCAAACTCTACTCACGCCGGCTTGCGTGTCGCTTTTAACCTAATCTATAATCCAGAATGCGACCTCGTTAGAGGTTGCCGCATGGAAACAAGAAAAGCGCGGGTATGGAATTCAAGAAAAAGACAAGATAAAACTGTAGAAAGCACAGCGCCTATTGTTAAATTTGGTAAGTACGATTGTATTTGGCTTAACAAAGAGGAATGTGAAGCTGCGTATGCAAAAGGTGAAAAGGTAGCAATGCAACTTTGGACTCTTGATCTTGTCGCAAAAGCAGAGCCATTTGCTGAAAAAGGTAATCACAATGATTATGCCAAAGCAAAGAAATTAAGAGCTCAATGCAAAAGTCTGTTTACTGAGGAAGAGCTTGCCGAGATGGTAGAAGTTGAGATGTCAAGTGAGGATTACTATGAAAAAGCAACTCCTATACTTGAAACTCAAAACACTGCTATAAATAAGCACAATACAGAAGAAGAAAGTGAGTAATAATTATAAAAAACGGACAAATTGTCCGTTTTTTATTTACCTAATGCTTTATTTATTTTTTTGACTATATCTTTTGCGCTAAAGCCTGCTTTTTGATATACAAGCTCTCCTTTTCCACTTGCGCCATACTCATTCACATTAATTAGAATGCCATCTTCGCCTATATATTTATACCAAACATTATCATTTGATGCTTCAATTGCCACTCTTAATTTCGCATTTTTTTGCAATATTTTAGCTTTATATGCTGGTGATTGCTTTTCGAAGATTTCAATTGAAGGCATTGAGACTACGCTGACAGCTGGATTATTTAGTTCTGCCGCCACAGCTTGCGCTAGCGCAACTTCACTGCCGCTAGCATAAATGACAATCTCAGCCTCTTTTGATGAACTTTGCAAAATATATCCACCATTTAATGCGTCTTTATATGAAGTATTAGAAACCGCTGGCAAATTCTGTCTTGACAGAATAAAAGCGCTAGGTTGGTTGTGAGTTAAGGCTATATGATACGCTGCTACAAGTTCATTTGCATCACATGGTCTAAAGACGTTCAAGTTTGGAATCAATCGAAGCTGGGCAAGCTGCTCAATAGGTTGATGCGTTGGTCCATCCTCACCCACCAAAATGCTATCATGAGTAAAGAAATATATAACACCAAGTTTCATCATCGCAGACATTCTTATTGCTGGAAGAAGATAATTAGAAAATGTCAAAAATGTTGAACAAAATGGCACAAAATCATCATATAACGCTATACCATTACAAATAGCTCCCATTGCATGCTCACGTACACCAAAGTGGAGATTTCTGCCTCTTCTGTTTCCAGCTAAGAACTTACCACCTTTTTCGATAAAGACTTTAGTAGACGATGCAAGGTCGGCAGTGCCGCCCACCATTTGATTCATTTTATCAGCAATCTCATTTAATATTTCATGATTTATTTCACGAGTTGATCTGCTTTCAATTTTAGAAATATTTTTAAGCAATTTATCGAATTCAAGTTTTCTATCAAAAAATTGTAAAAATTGTTTATATAATTCTGGATTTGAATTGCTATACACTGCAAGTTCTTGATTCCAAGTTTCGTGATTAAGTTTGCCGCGCCTTGCACTAGCCATACAAAAATCTCTTACGTCATTAGGAATATAGAAACTTTCTAAAACCCCCATCTTTTTATTGAAAATTTTAATCTCTTCTTGGCTTAAAGCCATAGCATGAGTTGCTGATGTCCCCTCTTTTTCAGTCCCGATTCCAATGGTAGTTTTGAATATAACAAGGACAGGCTTTTGTGCACGCTTAGCTTTGGCAATGGCACGCGAGCAAGCTTTAATATCGTTGCCTTTTTTTACTTTAATGACTTCCCAGCCCATTGCTTTAAACTTCTTTATTATATTTTCACGATTAGATAAATTTAAATTGCCATCAATGGTAACATCATTGCTGTCATATAAAAGCACAAGTCTTTTTAAGTTTAAAGAGCCTGCAAGACTGCACGCCTCTAACGCTACACCCTCCATAAGGTCACCATCTCCGGCTAAACAATAGGTGTAGTTGTTAATAATAGGAAAGCCAACTGAGTTAAATCTTTCTGACATTATAGCAGAAGCAATAGCCATACCTACAGCATTTGCCACTCCTTGTCCAAGAGGGCCTGTGGATGCCTCAACGCCATCCGTTACGCCATACTCTGGATGTCCAGGCGTTCTAGAGCCCAGCGTACGAAATTCTTTTAAATCCTGTAAAGTCACATCAAACCCAAACATAGCAAGAAGCGTATAGTAAAGCGCAGATGCATGTCCTGCAGAAAGAACAAATCGATCACGATTTATAAAATCAGTGTCAGACACGTCAAAATTATAGTGATCTTTAAATAAAGCTAAAAGAATTGAGGACGCGCCTAAAGCTGTCCCTGTGTGTCCACTGCCCGCATTTGAAATAGTCTGAGCGGTGATAGATTTTACATAATTTAATGTTTTTTCCTCTATTTTCATTATATATCTCCTAAAATTGTAATAATTTTTTGTATTGCTTGAACTCTAGTCGATTTGACTTCTATAACTTGTCCATATTTAGTTAAAAACTTATCTCTAGAAGCGAATGCCAGCTTATTAATTTTTTTTAATACTTTTTCTTGCGGAACTTTTAAATAAAATAACTTTTCGTCTTTAAACAATGCAATATTATGTTTCAAAAGGTCAAAACTTAATAAAAATATTCCATTTTGCATCAAACAATTACATAAAGCACATTCTTCTTGCCGTTTTAAATATTCAATATTTGCATCATGTCTATCAACTTCTCTTGTGAGTAAATCTTTAGCAACGAAAGCCTCACACTCAATAAAAGGAAGCACAAGGATTTTTGCGAGTTTTTCACAAACCTCCTTGCCAAATTCTTCATTTAGGCATACAAAATAGAGATTGTTTGATATTTTCATAATAAT
>CAOQRA010000001.1:0-93664 GCA_948512295.1 uncultured Eubacteriales bacterium | reverse complement strand
TAAAATACAATTTTATCAAATTATATTAAGACGATTTCTGTTGGTTTTTAACTTTCTTGCTGGATTTTACTTTTATTCCCCATATCAAAATAAGTGAAATTGCCGTAAAAACAAATAATAAAGGCACATCTATTATGAAAATATCACTAGAAGTGGCTATAATTAAATTCCCCTTTTCATTCACGCTCATGGCAATCGAACCAAGTTTTGAGGTTTGATAGACTTTAGCGTTGACAGCCTCAAGCCTACCTAAGGTTTCCACTTTAGGGAATTTGTATTTATTACTTGCACTAACACTAATAACCGCACATGCTGGACGCACAAAACTTAGAAACTTATCCGAGGTCGAGGTATTAGAGCCGTGATGTCCAACTTTTAAAACATCCGCTTTAAGCTTTTCGCCATATAAGGCGATAACTTCATTTTCCGCCACCTTTTCGCCGTCTCCAGTCAATAAAAATTTACGAGTAGCGTAGGTAACCATTATCATAGGGCTGTAATCATTAGAATTTGAATAATTTTCTTCGCTAGGAGATAAAAAATTAACGGAAAAATCACTATCTTCAATAGTAATGCCAGACTGTGAGTAATTGATTTGGCATAAAGGTTCATTATAAGCCGCCGTAATTACATTATTATAAGTCTTTGTAGAAGAAATTTTGTAATTATTAGGATTACCATATTTTTCTTCCTCACTGGAAGCTAAAACTTTGGGTCTATACAGCGTATTAACTTGAAATGCCTTAAAGACTGCTTCACCCATGCCAACGTGATCAGCATCTTGATGAGTTAGCACTAAATAGTCAATAACCTTGATATTTTCATAATCAAATAGATCAGTCAAATAACCTACTAAAGTATTTTCTTTCTCATTCGGACCACAATCTATAAGCATGGTTTTGTCATTAGGAAAACGCATGAAAATGCTGTCTCCAAGCCCCACATCAATATAATGAATTTCAAAAGGTAGCTTATTAAAGTTTTTCACAGCGACAGCCGCTTTAAAATAATCAAGGCCGCCACCTAAAAAGAAAGTCAGTAAAAATATTACAAATACAAAGATGGTTAAACATAATCTTATTTTCCAATAGTTTAATTCTATAGGTTGCTTTTTCTTTTGAGTCATATTTTATCACCTAATTATTTTAATATCTTGCGGTAAATTTCTAAACTTTTTACGCTTTTTTGAGTTTAAAAGTTGAATTATTTGAGGCATAACATCAATAGTTGCTTTGTAGCCCTCTTCAATCATCTCTTCCATGCCTTCTGTTTTAGTAGACTTAAAGCGCTTTGTTTCAGGCGCTATCATAACATCTGCATTCATATAGCCTCGCACCGCGTTAGACTTCATAAGAATACGAATTGAACACATTACTACATCAAAAAGTTTTGTGGAATCTGTACCATAAAGTCTGGATTTGTTCACATCAATAGCTAAACAATAGTCACACCCCATCATGAGTGGAACATCCGACGGAATAGTATTATGAAGTCCTCCATCGCAAAGCAGCATTCCTTCAAAGTCCACAGGCTGAAACACCGCAGGTACACAGCAACTACCTTGAACCGCTTTTGAAAGATTGCCTTTACAGATAACCACCTCTTTTGTAGAAATAATATCAGTAGCCACTGCGGCAAAAGGCTTTTTTAAATCTTGAATGTCTATATCCCCAAGATTTGCTTGAATGACTTTGCCTATTCCCTCTGTTTTAGAAGGTTGAAAAGGAAGTAAATTACTTTTAATATCCTTTTCACGAATATTTTTAGCAATTTCGTACATTTGACTATATGAATAACCCGCCGCATAAAAAGCCCCCATCAAACTGCCCACACTCGTTCCTGCTATGAAATCAAATCTATCCGAGGTAATTCCAAACTGTTCAAGCGCTTTTATAACCCCCAGATGTGTGAAGCCTCTCGTGCCGCCTCCGCCAAACGCAATACCTATTTTAACTTTGCCTTTATTAAACATAATATCCTCTTAACTATAATAGTATATCAAATAAAATAAAAAATTAAAAATAAATAATTTGTATTTTTGTAATAGATATAACTAAAATTACACTAATATAAAAATTTCATTAGAAATACCTGTAAAATGTTTAAAAATAAGCAAAAAACTCTTGATTTTTATATCAAAATTTGCTATTATAATATAGCAAACTAAATGCCCTCTTGGTCAAGCGGCTAAGACGCAGCCCTCTCACGGCTGAATCAAGGGTTCGATTCCCTTAGAGGGTACCAAACAAAAACAATCCGAAGCATAAGCCGAGGATTTTTTTGTTTGTACTTTTCACTTTTATTTCGTCACTTTTCACTCTTCACTGAGTTAAATTGTTTTTGAGTGAAAAACTAAGAATGAAAAATGAAGAGTTTTAATGCGGTCTTTCAAATGCAACCGCTTCGATTATGAACAGCAAACAAGTTTGCATTAATGATAATTATTGCCACTTCACTTCATTTCTTTATAAGTAAGCAACGCGAGCTTGCTTCATTTCAGTTTGATAGCGGCTCGACCAGCTTTGATAGGGTTAACGCGGAGCGTCTCCCTTAGAGCGCACTCGTGCGAAACTCAGACTATTTCGTCTGATTTTTTCATTCAAAAACAATTGCACCCTTATCGTCTATTTTCGCACTTACCGGCCAAGCGAATTCGCGTTTCGCTGGCGATTTGTCGATATGTTTGTGCAAACTGGTTATTTTTAATTTAATTATGTATGTATATTATAATTAATATTTTTCTTTCTTAAAAGAAGCTCATCATTAATTTTATATTTTAATTTAAAAAAACTTATATATTATTAAAACCAATATATTGAAAAGTCTTGACTTTGCCTAATAATTATGTTAGATTATGAAAAAGGAGTAAAATTATGGCAAAACCTACAATATTAAGAGAGAAAGTATACATACCAAGTGCAAGCGAATATGACGCAGCACGTAGAAAGTACTTAGCATTTATGGGAGCAAAGCTTTCAGAAAAGGCAAGAAACGATGGTGCAGGGGAAAGCGATGATTACATAGCTGGTTACTTCTTCTTGCGCTCGCCTTTTTTAGGCTCTACTGATCGAGTCTACTGTGGTCACGATGATGCCGCGCGCGATTGGTACTATGCAAGCGCGTCTAACGCCGGCTTGCGTGTCGCTTTTAACCTAATCTATAATCCGGAATGCGACCTCGTTAGAGGTTGCCGCATGGAAACAAGAAAAGCGCTGGTATGGAATCCAGAAAATGGAAAAGATGAAACTGTAGAAAGCACAGCGCCTATTGTTAAATTTGGTAAGTATGATTGTATTTGGCTTAACAAAGAGGAGTGTGAGTCGGCTTATACCAAAGGTGAGACTGCTGTTATGCAACTTTGGACTCTTGACCTTGTGGCAAAAGCAGAGCCATTTGCTGAAAATGATGATCACAATGATTATGCCAAAGCAAAGAAATTAAGAGCTCAATGTGAAAGTCTGTTTACTGAGGAAGAGCTTGCCGAGATGGTGGAAGTTGAGATGTCAAGTGAGGATGGCTATGAAAAAGCAACTCCTATACTTGAAATTCAAAACGCTGCTGTAAATAAGCACAATACAGAAGAAGAAAGTGAATAGCAATTAAATAAAATAACTACACTCAACTAACAATTAGCTGGGTGTTTTTATTTCAATATTATATTAAAAAACCACGGGTAAAACCTGTGGTATTTGAAATTGGGGGACCCTCCATGTTCTTGCACGCGTAAACCTGAGTTCCCTCTCTTGTCATTCTGGGCGAAATGAGCATAGCGAATGCAGTCGAAGAATTTAAGTTTTGCCGTAAATAAAAACTTTACGCTAACGCTGGATGCTTCCGCTATGCATCAGGATGACAATAGCGGGGCCTTCTGCCTTTTCCATTCCCGGTCTTTTTCTTTTCTAATTTAATTTTTACTATCAATACTTTTTTTAGTCATAGGTTCACCTCTTTTGCCCCACGGCTCAAACCCATGGTTTGCTGTATCAAAAAAATCAATCGACTTGCGATTGATTTTTTTTATATAGCCTCTTCGTCTTTAAGCACAACTGGCATTACGCCGCGATATTCTTTAACGCCTGTTCCGGCTGGAATAAGCTTACCTATAATGACATTCTCTTTAAGTCCGAGAAGATGATCAACTTTTCCTTTAGTTGCAGCATCGGTAAGAGTCCTAGAAGTCTCTTGGAAAGATGCAGCCGAAAGGAAAGACTCGGTAGAAAGTGACGCCTTTGTAATACCAAGAAGAATACGTTTAACAGTTGCAGGCACGCCCCCCTCAGAAAGCACTCTTTCATTCTCTTCGTCACAGCGATATACATCTACTATCTCACCAGGGAGTAAGTTGGTATCACCGCTTGCTTCAACTTTAACTTTCTTAAGCATTTGACGAACAATAATTTCAACGTGTTTATCATTAACCTTAACTTCTTGACCGCGATATGTGGCAATTACTTGAGTAAGTAGATATTCTTGCAAGCCTTTAATACCTTTCATACGGAGAAGGTCTGGAGGATTGATAGCTCCAGCGGTAAGTTGACTGCCAGGCTCTACCAAGTCACCTTGCTTAACTGCAAGTACTGCTGGTTTCTTTGCCTCGTACACTTCATCGCCCTCACGAGAGGTTACAGTAATATAGTAATATTTAGCATCTTGTTTAATTGAAACTTTACCTGCCACCTCACTTAAGATACACTCACCTTTTGGCTTACGTGCTTCGAAGATTTCTTCAACACGAGGAAGACCTTGAGTAATATCAAGTGCGGCAGCAATACCACCGGAGTGGAAGGTACGCATTGTAAGCTGTGTACCAGGCTCACCGATAGATTGAGCAGCAATAGTGCCGACAGCCTCGCCGATAGTAACCATACTTTTACCAGCAAGGTCACGTCCATAGCATTTTGCGCACACGCCGTGTCTACAACGGCAAGTAAGAATAGAACGAATTTGAACTTTTTCAATACCAGCTGCAACTACAGCTTTAGATTGAGCTTCAGAAATCATGGTGTTAGCAGGAACAATAAGTTCGCCTGTTTTAGGATTGATGATGTCGTCCACAGCAACTCTGCCATAGATACGCTCATCAAGACGCTCTTGAATTGTCCCGTCGGTAACAAGATCACTTACCCAAACGCCTTTTACATTCTCGTCAGCGTCAGCAAAGCAATCTTCAGTAGTGACAACTACATCTTGAGAAATGTCAACAAGTCTTCGAGTCAAGTAACCTGAGTCAGCAGTTTTAAGAGCCGTATCAGTAAGACCTTTTCTGGCTCCACGAGCTGTCAAGAAATACTCAATAGGAGAAAGACCTTTACGGAAAGATGCTTTAATAGGTGTATCAATAATTTCACCAGAAGCGGCGGTTTTAATACCAATCATTCCGCAGACGTTTGTAAGCTGGTCTTCACTACCACGTGCTTTAGAAGTAACCATAATTCTAAATGGGTTAAATTCCTCAAAAGTGCCGAGAAGTTTACTCTTGATTTGACCACGAGCCTCATTCCAAATGTCACGATTACTACGTAGTTTCTCATCCAATGTAATAAGACCTTTACGAAGTAACTTTTCATTTTCAAGAGCTTTGCCCTCTGCCTCGTGAACAATTTCGTCTTTGAATGAAGGTTCTTCAATATCAAAGATGTTAACAGTAAGTGCTGCAAGAGTTGAATATTTATAACCTGTTTCTTTAATTTTATCAACAAGTTTCGCACATTCGCTTGTGCCAAGCACACCATAAGCTTTGTCAATGATGTCTTTAAGGTCACCCTTAACAACTGCCTTATTAAGCTCAAGCTCACAAATGTTTTCCTCTTTAGTTCTGTCTACATACCCTAAGTTTTGAGGAATACTGTCATTAAACAACAATCTTCCTACAGAAGTTTTAATAAGTTTTGAATATTTTTTACTATCTTGCTCTTTTTCAATTCTTACAGTGATTTCTGCTTGAAGATCAACATTATTAGTTTGATAAGCATAGTATGCTTCATCTTTTGACTTGTAAATGCTTCCTTCACCAAGTGCACCTGGGCGAATCATAGTCATATAAGCACAACCTAATACAATATCTTGGTCAGGAGTAACGATAGGGTTACCATCAGAAAGTTTAAGAAGATTGTTTGACGCAAGCATAAGCGTTCTAGCTTCCGTTCTTGCATCAATTGAAAGTGGAACATGGACAGACATCTGGTCACCATCGAAGTCAGCATTGAACGCAGGACAAACTGATGGGTGAAGTTTAATTGCCTTGCCTTCAACAAGAACTGGCTCAAACGCTTGAACAGAAAGTCTGTGAAGTGTAGGAGCACGGTTTAGGAATACTGGGTGGTCTTTGATGACCTCTGCGAGTATATCCCAAACGACTGGTTTTTCCTTATCAATCATACGCTTTGCAGCTTTAATGTTATGAGATTTATTCAAATCTACAAGGCGATTAATGATAAATGGCTTAAATAATTCAAGTGCCATTTCTTTTGGAAGTCCGCATTGATACATTTTGAGTTCTGGTCCAACGACAATAACGCTACGGCCAGAGTAGTCAACACGTTTACCAAGAAGGTTCAAACGGAAACGTCCTTGTTTTCCACCAAGCATAGCGGTCAATGATTTCAAATCACGTTGTTTTGAAGATTGAACAGCTTTGCCACGTTTACCATTGTCAATAAGGTTATCTACAGATTCTTGAAGCATACGTTTTTCATTACGTATGATGACATCTGGAGCGCCTAATTCAATCAATTTCTTTAAACGATTATTTCTATTAATTACACGACGATAAAGGTCATTGAGGTCACTTGTCGCATAACGTCCACCATCAAGTGGAACCATAGGACGAAGTTCTGGAGGAAGCACTGGAATAACATCCAGAACCATCCAAGTAGGATTATTACCAGACTTAATGAAAGACTCAACTACGTCAAGTTTTTTAGTCGCTTTGACTTTACGTTGACCTTTCATAGTCGGCAGATTTTCTTTAAGTTCGCGAGATTCACGTTGTAAATCAACTTCAGAAAGCAGTCGTTTGATTGCTTCTGCACCCATTCCAGCCTCAAAGCTGTTTGGACCATATTTCTCGATTGCTTCGCGATACTCTTTGTCAGTAATCACCTGTTTATAAAGGAAGTCCGTGTTTTTAGGGTCTAAAACAACATAGCAAACATAGTAAACAACTTGTTCAAGCGCTTTTGGAGTCATTTCAAGAATAGTACCAATCTTAGATGGTACATTTCTGAAGAACCAAATATGAGTACAAGGAGCTGCAAGTTCGATATGTCCCATACGCTCACGGCGAACTTTAGCACGAGTGACTTCAACTCCGCACTTATCGCAGACAACGCCCTTGTAGCGTACACGTTTATATTTGCCACAGTGACATTCCCAGTCTTTTCTTGGTCCAAAAATCTTCTCACAGAAAAGTCCGTCTTTTTCAGGCTTTTGTGTGCGATAGTTAATAGTTTCTGGTTTAGTCACCTCACCGTGCGACCATTCTCTAATTTTTTCAGGTGAAGCAATTCCAATTTTAATGGAATCAAAGTTGTTTAATTCAAACATAGTTTCTTTCCTTTATAAATTTTTGTTTGTTTTAGTAAATTTGTCATAAATTATTTGTTTCTTCGGTTGCAATAACCCGATTATTGGCTTTCGCAAGCTCGATGCCAAGCATAATTGTTTCATCAAGTGACTGATTTAATAATTTTGAAGTTCTTAAATCTTCTTGCACAGAACGCATTTCTTCTCTGAATTTTTGAATTTCCTTAGGAGTAAGAACAGAAATATTTTTATCTTTAAGTACAATTCTCCTCGGCTCTGTGTATTTTAATTTACGTATTTTTTTTTAAGATATTCATACGCCCTCCAAGTACTAAAATCGATCTATATAAAACTTCTTATTAAAAGCGTTTGTGGGAGTCCGAGGGGAATCGCAACCCCTCGGGTCTTTTGCTACTTTTCTAGCATAGAAAAGTAGCTTAGTCTTCAAAATCCCCAAAATCGTCAAACATATCGTCGAGACTATCATTTTTAGTGCTTTCTTCAAAGACTTCTTGAAGTTCTTTATCAGATTCATCTTGAGCTCCTAACATTTCGTCAAAATCAAGAGTGAGGTCTTTAAGGTCGTTTTCAGTGTCAGAAGCAAGAGTTGTCATCTGGTCTTGCTCATCTTGACTAAGCTCTGCAAGTGAGATTTCTCTATCTCCATCAGTCAAGATCTTGATATCAAGTCCTAAAGCTTGCAATTCTTTTACAAGTACTTTGAATGACTCAGGTATGCCAGGCTCTGCAATAGGTAAGCCTTTGATAATAGATTCATAAGTTTTAATTCTGCCATTGAGGTCATCAGATTTAACAGTAAGCATTTCTTGAAGGATATGAGATGCACCATAAGCTTCAAGTGCCCAAACTTCCATTTCACCAAATCTCTGACCACCAAAGAGTGATTTACCTCCGAGAGGTTGTTGAGTGATAAGAGCATAAGGTCCGATTGAACGAGCGTGAATTTTGCTGTCAACCATGTGCTCAAGTTTAAGCATATATTTCATACCGATTGTGGTAAGATTTTCAAAAGGTTCACCAGTTCTACCATCATACAGCTGAACTTTACCATCTGGACGGAAGTTGTTTTCAACTAATAGGTCGCGGATTTCACCAGCGGTTGCACCATCAAATGCAGGAGTAGCCACTTTCCATCCTAAGGAATTTGCAACAAGTCCGAGATGAACTTCCAAAACCTGTCCGATATTCATACGAGAAGGAATACCAAGAGGGCTTAGCACGATGTCAAGAGGTTGTCCATTTGCCATAAACGGCATATCTGCTTCTGGGAGAACAAGTGAAACGCAGCCTTTGTTTCCGTGACGCCCTGCCATTTTATCACCGACAGATATTTTACGTTTTTGAGCAACTGTAACTTTAACCATCATGGTTACGCCAGGCTCAAGATCATCTTTATTCTTTTTAGAGAATACTTGTACATCTACAACAACGCCGCCCTTTCCATGCTGAACGCGAAGAGATGTGTCACGAACTTCTCTTGCTTTGTCGCCAAAGATTGCGCGAAGTAATCTTTCTTCTGGAGTAAGCTCAGTTTCGCCCTTAGGAGTAACCTTACCTACCAAAATATCATTTGGATGAACTTCAGCACCAATTCTGATAATTCCATTTTCGTCGAGGTCTTTAAGAGCTTCCTCGCCAAGGTTTGGAATATCACGAGTAATTTGCTCGTCACCAAGTTTAGTTGTGCGGCATTTAATTTCTTGGTCATAGAGTGTAATTGAAGTATATACATCATCTTTTACAAGACGCTCATTAATAAGAATAGCATCTTCATAGTTTTGTCCTTCCCAGTTCATATATCCGATAAGGACATTGCGTCCAACGGCAAGCTCACCTTTTTCAGTTGAATATCCGTCAGTAATCACATCGCCAGCTTTAACTTTTTCGCCTTTTTTAACGCATGGTCGTTGATTATAACATACGTCATCATTAGCTTTTGCAAATTTAATAAGTTCATAAATGTCTTCCCCGCCGTCTTCACATCTAATACGGATTTCGTCAGCGGAAACATAATTTACTACACCATCATGTTTTGCGAGGATTACGCAACCACAATCACGAGCAGCTTTAGCTTCCATTCCAGTACCTACGATAGGAGATTCTGGTCTAAGAAGAGGAACTGCCTGGCGCTGCATGTTTGCGCCCATTAATGCACGGTTAGCCTCGTCACTGTTTACGAAAGGAATAAGAGAAGTTGCAACTGAGATACATTGACGTGGAGAAACATCCATATAATCAACCTGATGTGCAGGAACTTCTGTAACAGTTGAACCGTGTCTACAAATGACACGTTTATTTACAAAATGTCCTTCAGCGTCAAGCGGCTCAATCGCCTGAGCGATAAAACTCTCATTTTCCACGTCTGCCATTTTGTATTCAATTTTATCAGTTACAATAGCGTTCTCTTTGTCTACAACTCTATAAGGAGTTTCAAGGAAACCATAATCATTAATTTTTACATACCCAGCAAGAGTATTCAAAAGACCAATAGATTGACCTTCTGGAGTTTCAATAACACAAATACGACCGTAGTGAGTATAGTGAATATCGCGGATTTCAGGATCTGCACGCTCCTTTTTAATACCTCCAGGTCCAACCGCGGAAACACGACGTTTCTGAGTAAGTCCAGAAAGTGGATTCTTTTGGTCCATAATTTGAGAAAGCTGAGATTGGCTAAAGAAATCACGAAGCGCTTTGTTAACAGCTTTAGGGTTCATGATTTGAGAAGGAGTAACTTCTACAAATTCGCGCCCTTGTAACATTTCTTTAATGTTAGTAGAGAGTTTGGTAACGCCCTTTCTAAACTCATTGCACGCAAGCTCACCTACAGTGGCAACGCGCTTATTAGAAAGGTGCTCGATTTTATCGGTGCCCGCAATATCTTCAAGGACATCTAAATAGCAACTGATTGTCGCCAAAATATCATCCATTGTAAGTGTCGTAATAATAAGGTCATGAACGCTGTTTTTAATAGCTTCAATTCTCTTTTCTTTAGTTTTATTTTCTTTCAAGATTTCTTGAAGTTTTGGATAGTAAACATCTTCACGAATGCCAAGTTCTTTAGCATCGCAAGGGAACACCTCTTCAAGATTTACACGATTGTTTCCACGAATTAAATGCTTTTTATTTGGAAGTTGAACCCAAACTTCGTTAATACCTGCATTTTGAACGTGATTTGCGCTTTCTTTAGTAAACTCTTCCCCTGCTTTAACAAGCACTTCATCGCCATCCACAATATTTTCAGCGCTTACAAGTCCTGGAAGTCTTTCACGAAGTGCAAGCTTTTTATTAAATTTATATCTTCCAACTATAGAAAGGTTGTAATATGCGTCTGTAAAGAAAGACACATTCAAATAACTTCTAGTAGTTTCAGCGGAAGCGACATCTGCAGGACGAGTTTTTCTTGAAAACTCAATAAGCGCTTCTTCTTGAGTTGTTTGAGGCTCACGATCAAGCACATTTTTAATATATCTATTATTTCCAAAAGCGGTTAAAATTTCCTCATTAGTAAAACCAAAACATTTTAAGAATAAGCCAAGGCTGATTTTGCTTTTACGCTCTAACACAATTTTTAAAGCTTCATTTGCACCTTGAACAATTTCAATCCAATTACCATGTACTGGAATCATTTGAGCAATCAAAGTAGAATTGTTCTCTTTTTCCCTTTTTAAATAAACACTTGGTGCGCGCACAATTTGATTGATAACAACTCTTTCAATTCCATTGTAGATAAAAGAGCCTTGCTCCGTCATCATAGGCACATCGCCGATAAAAACCTCTTGCTCTACAGCTTGTCCAGTTTCCTCAACTACAAAACGTGCCTTAACTTTTAAAGGAGCACTATAGGTAGCACCACGACGCTTACATTCCTTAATAGAGAATTTAGGCTCGCCAAAAGCCAAAATTTCTGTAATATAAAGCTTAGCTTTTCCGCTGTAGTCAGTAAGAGGGAAAAACTCATTAAAAACACTTTTTATGCCTTCGGTTAAGAAGTTCTGGTAAGAATTTTTTTGAATTTCAAGAAGTGGAGGCATCTCCATAAGCTCGTCAACTTTTCCGAAAGAATATCTTTCTGCCTTGCCATTTTTGATTTTTTTAACATTAACGCTCATCTAACTCTCCTTATCCGGTTGCAAGCAAAAAAAGGAGAATATGCCCTAAATTTAGGCATAAAAATCCCCTTAAAATCAAATTAATTTTTGTAAAATTTATTCAATTCTCTCACAATCGCCATTTATAGTCCTTACAATTATAACAAAAGACAATGTGAAAGTCAACTATTTTTTTAAAATTAGTGCATAAAAATTTGGCTTTATTTTAAAAAAGCCCCAATAAATTCTTTAATACGATTACAATTTACCATATTTTGACAAAATTTCCAAACAAAATTAAATAAGTTTTTAAAAAATCTGTTATTTATTAAACATTAAAAATAAAAATCGAGTTAATACTCGATTTTTATTTAAGCCAATTAAAACTGTCTTCCATGGTAAGATATGTGGTTAAAGTTTTAAGGTTATATGACCAAATTTCACTCTCTTCCCATTTTTCATTGTGAACGATGTATTGAACGGCATCTTTGCCAAACTCAACTTTTTTCAAAGGTGAAAGAAGTCTATCTAACTCTTTTGATTTTTCTTCTGCAGATAACGACTCGTCATTATTGATTTTTTGAGAGATTTCTTTTTTCATTAAGTCTATTTTAGATACGCTTCCCATGCCAAAAGTTTGCTCGTGCAAAGTGGCTAAAGAAGAATCCACTTTGGCTTTGTATGAAAGTATATTTATATAGTCTAATTTAAGAATTTTTCTCAAATTTTCAACCTGTTTTAAAGCTTGAGCATCGGTAATAATTTCAGAGTTTTCTCCTTCCGTCATAGCGCTCACACCATAGAAATATACATCATTTGCAATAAATTGATTACGCTCATAATGTATGTCTGTAGACCAACCAGGCTCCTTTTCACCATAGTATATATCCTGTACTCCGTTTACCTGTCGCTTATCTTCCAGCTGCACTTTTATGCTTGCGGTTGAGAATACATGGTCTAGATTAATCGTACCATTGTTTATAAAATGACTAACATACGCATCAATTTGTGAGGTGTAAACATAATTTTGAAGTATAATATCAGCTTTTGTATAGCAATTGCTCACATTAACACGCCCCATATTTGCTGAGCCTATCAGCCCTGCGATATAGCCACTTGTCAGTTGCCCTGCCATTTTAAGCTCTTTGGAATTTACTGCAACTTCACTCATGTTTAAAGTACCTGATGCAGCACCAATTACACCACCTAAAAACTGCCCTGAAGTTTTTATGCTAGCGCTGATAACGCACTTCTCAAGCTTATTATCGCCAATAGCGTAGCCTGCGATGCCGCCTACATAATTAATTCTTTTAATATTAACGCCATTATTTAAAGCTTTAACTACAAAGGACTGATTTACATAAGCTGATGTTATCGTGCCGTTATTTATTAAACCTGCAACGCCACCTACTGCTTTTGGTACTCCAGGCATCAAAGTGAACAGGTCCGCCCCAGCATCTGCACCTGCGTCTTCGCCAGATCCGACTTTACTGACTTGAACATTCTCAAGCACGCCTTTTACTTCACCGACAGCCAAGCCTACATAACCATTGTCGTAGCCTTTTAAAGAAAGACCATCACTTAAAGAAACATAAAGATACGTTACTTTAACATTCTTGTCAAAGCCGCCGATTGCAACGCCTATTCTGCTTCCCATTATATCTGTGACTTTCTCAGAATAAATTTTATGCATCATACCGCTGCCAGCCGCAAATCCGACAATAGAGCCTGCATAGGAATACTTATCTAGGTTTCCGCTGCTTTGACTATACGATAAATCGTCATCATCGCTATCTTGAGGCTTATTATATGCCACCGCGGAAAGTTCACTTTTAATATTTTTCATATTAAAGGAATCAATCGTTCTGCCTATAACTCCACCTACGAAATTATTTCCTAATACTGCCATTCCTGTTTCAGAGCTTGAAACTTCACTTGATAAAACGTTGATATTGTATAAATATCCGTTGCTAAGAGTGCCCGCAAGCGCGCCTACGCAATTTGCATTGGCAAATGAAACCTCTTTAGGTTTTAAGTTGAGGTTCATAATGGTACCCGGCGTGTCAGAGCGCCCAATTTGAGCAAACATACCAGCATTTTCCATTTTATCCGTAGAAATTAGGTCAATATTGGAAATTGTCATACCATTTCCCTCAAGATTACCAAAATAAATAATTTTGTATAGAGAAGATAGTGAATCGTACGAAGAATAATCAATGTTGGATATTAGCCTATAGTTATCATTGTTAAAGCCCGATTTAGAACTTGGAGCTAGAATTTCACGTTCAAATTCCTCTGCACTTGCAATAAGTCTTGGGTTTTTAAGAGAGCCCATTTTAGAGCTTACAACACTATAGTTATAAAGCACTTCACCAGTTGCCTCATCTTTAGTTGCCCCATCAAGTGTTTTCTTGCTGTAAGCTATTAAATTAGAAGCTGCAAGTTCAAGCCTACCTGCGCCAAATTGAACTGAATCAAACACTTCATATTTGCTGCCGTCGCTATAATACCATACAGTATTAGCAGTGGCAGAATAAGAATAAGCATATTCTGAGAAATGTTTATCAAGATTATCTTGCTGAAAATCTTTATAATTCAATCTCTCAATGCCGCTTACATTTAAAATCTCGATTGAAGAGTTTATTTCACCATAGCGTGGATTATAATTTCCGTTTACACTTTCTGAGCCTGTATATACATAGCCCTCTGTCTTTTTACCTTCATCTTCTTCGCTGTTATAAAAATAATAGCAATTTTCAAAAGTACCAGTAGAGTTGTCTACTACAATATTCTTACTAAAGCCTGCAGAAGCGGTACGTTTATTTTCAAGAATACTCATAGAAAAACTATTCTTTATGACGCCGCCATTGGCAAAGGCAAACCCTGCCATGTTAGAGCCTATCATTGCTATATTTGAGTAGCAATCTTCTATAGTACCGAGATTAGTGTAAGCGAAGCCGCCTTCTGGAGTTGACGCTTGAATATAATGTTTTGGAAGAGTTGCGATGTTTCCAAGTTCGTCATAAATTGGTCGGTCACAAGTGAACGGCAAATCGCTACTATTTTCCGCTGAAGCGTAAGAGGTTATAATTCTTCCACTTTGCAAGTTGCTTACCACAAGCCCCCCAATTGCATGATTTTGATTAGAACGGCTTATAAGCCTTGCGTTTTTAAAGTAACTGCTTGCAATATTACCCGAATTGGTGCCGACAAGTCCGCCTATATTATAGTCATTAGTAATATTTACAGAAGCGCGTGAATTAGTGATATTCCCCGAATTTGCACCCACTAAACCTGCGACATAGCTTATGCTGTCTGCAACGCCATATTCGCAACTTAATTCAAATTCTTTGGTGGTGTCAAACTCGTCGTGTCCACTATATGCATAACAATTAGTAACACTACCATTATTTTGTCCCGCTAAAAGCCCTGCGACAAAATCATTTGACGTCATGTTTCTGAATATTGTATCCCCACTAAGCGATATATTTAAATTCTTGATTATGGTGCCATCTTCAATGGTATCAAAGAGTCCCATATTTGAGGTATTGAACTGATAGCGGCCATTAAAGTAAATAGTATTTCCGTTGCCATCAAGCGAAGCTATCTTAGTTTTTAAAGGCTGGAAAGAAGAATCCAAGGTTAAGTCTGCCAAAAGAATATAATGTGCATTATCTTGCATCTCATTAAGTTCTTGAATGTTATAAATAGGTATAGGATGGTCACTTGAGCTTGATTGATATACATTAAATTTAAACTCGGTGTAAAGTCTTGGACTTGCTTGCAAATCAGAGTATTCATAAACCCCCTCTTTTTCTTTAATAGCAAAATTCAAATCCATAGAGAAAACATAATAACTGCTTACATCTTTATGAGTGACAGTAGGAGTGATCGTCAAGCCTTGCGTTCTAAAATATTTATTTTCGCTAGCCGGAATGTTTGGAGCAATATTATATTTTTTATAAATTTTATCATCAAAATCTTTGACAGAAATTGCTTGTCCCTCTAAACCTACATCATTAATATTTGTATACGCTGTCCATTTTGCATTCTCGGAAAGCGAAGCCGATAATAAGTCTATTTTTTCTTTAACATTAGGTAATGTACGATCGTATTCAATAATAGCCCCTAAATCAACTTTAAATATTTGAGGATTTCCAACCTGCACATTGATAACCCCCTCATCCATACCATCTACAATATCTAAAAGCGTGTCGCCCTCGGTGTATTGATAGTTAATTACATACTCTAAAATATTGAATTGCGTGATTGATGAGAATGAACGTGGATTATCTTCCTCCTCATGATATGCATTTACGTAAACAAGTACGCTATAGCCTAGATCAAAGTAAGAATAATCAATGTCATTGGAAGTTATTTGAAGATAATATTTATCCTGTTCTTGTATTATGCTTGCAATTGATGGAGCCGACGAAATCAATTCAATATCTTCAAATGCAAAACCGTAATAGTCTAGGTTTAACTGGTATCGTAATCCTCGAGCGACATTGTATGAAGCATAAACATTGTTTTGCGAAGTTTGAACAGGTGCTTTATCTATAGTTACATAAGCATGATAATCAAGTTCTAAAGTTAAATCTAATATCTTGGGCTGTCCCACCTTTACGCCATCTTTAAAGGCTGATATTTCAAATTGTGCAAGCCCGCCATCGTTTACACCATTTGTGCCAACCATATACGATACATATATAAGTCCACGATACTGCTCATAAAGATTTTTACCATCCTTTTTCGTAGCATATATTTCTACTATGTCTTGAAGATTAAACCTTATGCCGTTGGCAATTGAACTGCCCGCTATGGTATTTTTATTGAAAAGTTGCTCTCCTGTTGTGTATTTAGAAACCAAATTAAAGGTCGCACTGCCATTACCTTGCTGATTTGAAAGCTCGGTGTTTACAATTTCAATATAATCCAAATCAGCTTCTTCTGGATTGATATTGATAATCAATAGTCCTGTGCGCCCAGGATGAGCTTTTAGTGACGAAGTTGAAAAGTCAGAACTTTGCTCTACATTGGCAATATCAAAATAGTTATCTACGCTTATAGAGTTAACATTCATATTTTCAAAATAGATAGGAATTTCTGTCATTTTATTTGTATCAGACTGAGCATATAATTTAATTTTGTAATAGCCATATATATCTTTTAAATGACGATCTTTAAACATCTGGCTAAATTTGTTTACCGCAATTGAAAAGTCAAATTCTTGCAAGCCAGTTGCAGCACTTTGCTCTGGCTTAATAAGGATGTCAAACAATCCCTCTTTTTGATTATTTAACTCAATATAAGTCCTTGTAGCCTCATCAAAGTCGCCTTGAATAAAGTTGCCTTGTGCATCATAGATTGCAAAATAAGGCTTAGCCTCCACACTTGAAGAGTTAATTAAAATTGTATCTACGCCAACTCGCTTTGCTGTAATAGTTATGCTATCATGTTTTTTTAATTGAATACTTTGAGCACCTCTTGTATAGAAAAGTGGTGTTTTTGTAATTTCTTTATTAACCTCAGCACGCAAGCCATTATCAGAATATAAATATGAATTAAATTTAAGACCATATTTGCCTTCTAAGGTGTTACTCCTGCGACTAAAGTTGATTGTTTGACCATTGACAGTGACATCAATACAAGAAGTGCTGTCTATGAAATCTTCCAAAGTTTGATAGCCTGTATCATTGTCAAAGCTTGTAATTAAAACTTTTGATGTAATTTCAGTGTTAGGTGAAAGGATGAAGTTCAAGCCATCTACGCTTGCATTGCCATTCTTATCGATAACCATTTTATTATTAAAACTATAATTTGGTTTTATGTATAGAGTAACAGAATTAAAGCCTTTTAATTCTATACGCCCCTCATCGACAGCAATAGCATCATTAGATGTCTCTGGGTAAATAATAGAAACATCTTCATTATTATTAAAATAGTTTACAGCTTTAATGTATATATTAAGGCTTGAATTTGTATTTAAAAGACTGGAAACCTTGATTTGCGCGGTACCCTTTTTTAATACTTTTATTACACCTTGGGAATCAAAAGTTAAAATGTCACTATTTAGTGATTGGAAATTTAAGCCATTTGTGGCAGATATAGGATAAAGTTCGCTTTGTGCTGAAATGGTGTTATATTTCTCGTCTAAAATAGTTTGTACTGAAGCTATATCTTGTGCTAAAGTTTTAACACTTGCCACTTCAAAATAGTTGACATAGAAAGTGTTTGTGGAAATTACATCATTGGAATTTTTAAATTCGGAAAAAGCTTTGTTTGCTGATATTTTCCATTCATCTTCACCTTTAGAGAAGAAGTCTTGATAATAAACTTTATTTCCATCACTTGCAAATGCAACTTCTATATAATCGCCGTAATATCTTACAAAGTCAGAACTATCGTCAATTTTAATATAACCTGTAGAGTCAATCAAATGCTGACCTCTTTTACTATAAGACAAAATATTGTCAAGTTTATTGGTTTGATCCTCATCGTATAAAACCTGCAATGTGGAATTTGCACCAAAGCCAATTTTATTTCTATCATAACTTTGCCTGCGGAGAGGTTGTTCTTTAAGATAGTGAATAACCATTGACGCTTCTACGCCAGAGCGCCTGTCGTCCACAGCTTGGACAGCATAAAAAGGATTTGGAGTGACGTTACTTTGCAAGCTAACAAAACCGCTTATCGCACCAATATTCTTGGTATATCCTCTGACGAATGCTCTGGAAGTAATTCCTTGGAAGAAAGTTTCATCATTACCACAGCCAAAATTTTCAAATCTGCCGACTATGCCACCGACATACTGACAGCCCTCTACTTTTCCGCCCACCAAAATTCCTTCGCCGATATTATAATTTTTGCCTATGACATTACCATTTTCATCTTTAATATCAGTAAAGCAGCCTCGTCCGACAATTTTAGCATTCACTCCATCACTTTCACCCGCTACACCGCCTATAAAACTTGCGCCTTGAGAGGTTGTGTAATTTGAATAATAGAAATTTGTTTCTTCCGTGGTTAAATCATTAAGTTCTGCCGTGATGTTTGCATAGGCAAGGTATTGACTATAGCCATAAAGTTTAAGTAAAGGATTATCTATTTTTATAATGCTTCCTTGATTATAGCCTGTTACACCGCCCGCTTTCATAATGCTTTCTTTAGGACTTCGTATTGTTAATTTGTAATCTCCCATAAATACAAGAATATTTGTGCTTAATCCTAAGAAAGGGTTTGTTTCTTTTAAAATAGGATTTCCTTTTTCGTCTACAATAAGCTCGCCCTCGGCGTCATACTGCTCCACTTTAATTTCTGTAGTATAAACAGAGAAGTCTTGTAAGATTTCGCCATAATTGCAACCAACGACAATGCCAATATTTCCACTTCCATTGATATTTACCTTTGAATTTGAAGTTATATTAATTCCAATATTTTTTAAACTTCCAAAGTTTTCCCCTGCAATCAAACCCGCATTGACTAAACAGTCGCTGGTATTTTCAATCTCTATACTTCCCTCAAATTTAACATTGTTAATCTTGGCGCTTTCACTTAACGAGGAGAAAAGTCCATAATTGACACTTGTTAAAACATTATTGTCTCCAATTTCTTGTCCCTCTCTAATAGAAAGTCCGTAAAGCTTTGCTACATCATTGGTACCTGTTATACTACCCGAGAAATTTCCTAATGGCAGTTTGTCAGAAGATGCGCTCATATCTATAGCTATAGAAATTTTATAGTGAGCGTTAAGAGCATCAGCTATCTTTTCCACATCGGAAGCTGATTCAAGAAAGAATGGGTTATTTTCTGTACCATTTGAATAATTTATATCAAAAGCTTTGACAGAATTAATATACTTATCTTTAATATTGCCTGTTTCGTCAAGCCAATCACTGGCAAGTATTTTAAGATTGCCAGTTAATTTGTGCTCACTTGTAGACAGTGGCGACTTCACAAAGGAAGAACAATCAAGCCTAATCAAGAAAGATGAATCATCTATCTTAGCAATTGAAATACCTTCGTATTTTCCCGCTTTTAGCTGCCCAAAAAGCAAAATCTCTTGCTTTTCTTCTCCTTCTATAATACTGTTAGGAGTGAAAATAACTGTTATATCGGCATTGGTGGCGTTTATAGGCAGTACATTTACAACTAGTTCTTTATAGGTTTGATTTGCCGAAAAGTTTATTTGATTATCTCGGATTTGCTCTTGCAAACTTATCTCCGCAACGGGATTATATTGTTTTGAAACAAGTTCTATAGTGTAAGAATAAACTCTGTCTATTTGTCTAATGTTTGCCACTAAATAAATTACAAAAGATGGTGCATCTGCAAACGCAGTAAATGTCATGGTTTGAGTATTGAAAGTTCCAAAGTTTCCAACAGTGTATGTATTGTCGTATGAATTTTCATTATAGAACATTGTAGAGCCTTCTACCGTCCAATATATAAACTTTTTGTTAAAACTTTCTGAAACAAAATTACTTTTTGAATATTGGAAGAAATGATAGCCTGCACTTTCTGTATTAACTTGAAATTCTACGCTTCTTGCATAAGTGTTATCAGTGCCTATGTAAACCTCACTGCGTGCAGCTGATCGAGTTATGCCATCTTCCAAAAGCTGGTCTACATTCATACGATTAATTAAACTATAAGATACTATGGTAACAGTATATAATTTTTCAGAAGTAGTTCTTTTAAAATCCACGGCGTTTTCATACGCGACTTTAAAATTGATTTTCCCTTGTCCATTTGTAAGCGTTGTAAGGTCTACATTAACGACATTTGTCACATTGAAAGAATAAATAAAGCACTCTTCTCCCTCTTTTGACAATGTGGCATTTTTAATTGCCGTTGAATTTAAATTATTGTTTGCCATTAATGCAAATGAAAGTTTATTATTATAAGTATTATTTTTATTTAATAAATATATATCTTTTCCGTTTTCCACCGAGTTGACTTGAGTAACAATGCCAAGGTCATCTTTTAAAGAAATGTCCAGTGAGTGAACTTTTTCAAGCACGCGGAAAGTTACGTCAATTGCTGTGCCATTGTCAAGGGTTAAAGTATATGTACCACTTCCGACTGCTTTAGTTTTAATATGAGAAACTACAAGATATTTAGAGCCAGCAGCTTCCATTGAAAAGTCTACAAAATTTATTACATCAACTTCATCATTGTTTTTGGGCTTAAATTTATGTTGAACAATGTTAAAAGGTGCATCAGCTGCTAAGCCATTAAAGCTAACTGCATTTTCTTCATCATAGTTTAAATAAACACCCTCCGTACGATAAACGCTGTCAGTAAATGTTAAACTTTTAGCGCCAGATACAATATTATAACGTATGCGATATTCTAAAAATGCCGGTTCAATGATGTTATAGTTGAGTCTTAATGTAACAACCCCGCCGCTAACTTGATTTACACTATCTACGCCTTTTATTCCAATAGGTTGAGATAGGTCGGTAATAACAAGTTCTCCATTCTGATAAGTTTTATTATTATATCGAAGCATCACCTCATTGCTTTCAAAGGTGGCCACAACGTTATCAAACTTTGCATCATTTGGGTTGATATTTATTAAAAAGTCTTGCCAGCCGAAAGAGGAAGAGGCATAATTATTATAAAAAGTATAAATGGTGCTGCTTTGCTCGCCCGCCTCGTTATTTACAGACATTTTAGTAGGTTCAAACTCAATAATTATTGGAATTTCAATTTTTGCATTTATAGAAGTATCGTCTTCGCTTTCAAAACCTTTGTAATAATATTGAAAAATAAGTTTAGTGTTTGTCGCTGTAATAGTACGATTGCTGATTTGATAAACCACTACTTTATTGTCGCCTTGCAATTCTTCTCTTAATTTTAATAGAGAAACTGCATCTCGGTCTTGCAAATTGGCAGTATAATCAATAAGGTCGCTGTTAGATGGCAGTGTCAAAAATAATTGAACTGTTTTATAGTCTACGTGGTTAATATTGCTAAGTCCATCATCTCTGTTAGGAACAAGCTTTATTTCTGTTATATCCTTGAGCTCTTGGTCAAGAATAGAATTATCTCCTCTAACATAAGCACTCTGCATAGTTATTTTGTCTGCTTCAATATCTTTTAGGACATAAAAATCTCTCTGCACGAATAATTCGTCAGAGTATCTTGCAATAAAGGTAAATTTTTGTCCAAGCACCACCTCTTGGGCACCTTGAAAGTCTTGGGTTACAGGAATAAATCTATGAGGAACATTTGCGTAAATGTTTGAAGTTTCTTCAGAAATGGTAAATTCTTCACCCTCTAAATTTGTAAAAACAAGATATTTTTCTAAAGTAGCCGCATTTGTTTTTAGTTTTACTTCTTTGAATTGCTTTATATAATTACCGTCCAACTGAACATCTTGCAAGTTAAGAGGACGATCATCAACGCTTGCGCTGCCGTAAAAATAATAATCTAAGGCTCTTGCAGTTGAATTGTCGTCAAAAACAAAGTCTGCTGAAGTGGGTACCAAATTTGTAGTGTCTGAAAGATACAAATTATTAGTATTGTTTTCCAGCGATGAGGAATATTCGTTTACAATTATAGAAATTGTGCATTCTTTTAACCCCTCCACGGTAACTGCACGCAAAGTGACATTGCCACCATGCAATGCAGTGATCGTCAAAGCAGTGGTACCATTTTGAGGCTGGCTGGCTTGAAATGAAATGCTGTTTGGAGATGAAAGCAAACTGAAATTAAGATTTTGATCCATTCCATTAAAATAATTTTCTATTGTAAAGTTAACGATCTGCTCTTCACCAACATCCATTACAACCACATTTTTATCTGCAGTGAGAGAAATGTTTGAATAATCTGTTTGCCCACAAGCAACGAAAAAGCCGCCTGCAAAAACAAGCAAAATACTACATAAAAACAGGTAAAACTTTTTCATTTTAAACATAGTTATTCCTTTTTATCTTTAAAGATACTTACTACATAATCAAGTGGATTAATTTGAACCATTGTTCTTGAAGTTGGAGAGGTAATTACAAATGCTTGTCCGACGGAAGCTGTTACTATTGCATTTTGCTCTTCCGCGTTAATTCCACCCGAGTTTTTGTAAAGGTCGATAAGACTATTTACATCGTTTGGAGAAAGTGAGAAAATAAATGAATATTGACATGCATTGATAATTGCAGTTGACTGACGTTTAATTTCATCGGAACCTACGAAGTCATTTATGTTTTGCGTGATGACAACTTGCATACCGCCATACTTACGAATACGTTTAGCCATGCTTGTCATAAAGTTAAGTGCGATAGGAAAGCGTGGATTGATGAAAGTATGCGCCTCATCGACGACAATAATAATGTGACGATTTGTTTTGTGAAGTTTATTATAATCTTTATTATTAATAATTTCATTTTCAAGATACTTGAAAACTAACAGCATTTGTGCATTGGTAATCATCTCATTATTACTTGCGATAAGTGACTGAAAGTTAAAGTTTACAAAGTTTTCATTCGTTTCAATGGAAGTTGGTCCATTCCAAAGATTGGAGTTTCTTCCGCCAGTTGCGAATTTTTTGATATAGGCTTCAACTACACGCAAGTTTCTTGCCATAAATTCGTCTTTGTTTGCTTTTTGTCTACGCAAAATTAAGTCATATAAATCATCAAAAATAGGATAGTCCGTTGGGCTGAGTTTTTTAAGGTCGGTGTCTATGTCAATATTTTTTTCATTGTAGAGGTCTTGAACTAGCGAGTTTAACACCTCAAAGGCATCGCTAGGGATGCCCTCCAGCACAGTTCTAAAGAATTGTTCCAAGAACTGCAAGTGCTGATTAAAGGAGTCATCCTGCTTTTTAGTTTCAAAGTAGCGTTTCTTTCCGTCGTCGTCTTCATCTTTGTCAAGCGCTCTTATAATATGGAAAGGATTTAAAATACCTTGTAATGAAGAGCCCACGTCAATCATTTTGCCCTTTAAACTGAAAGTTAATTTGTCATACTCTTTTTCTGGGTCCAGAATAAATATTTTGCTGTTATCTGCAGCGAAATTTGCAAGCAACATTTTAGTTGCAAAGCTTTTGCCTGACCCCGACTTACCAATAACCATCATGTTAGAATTGACACGAGATGGGTCGGTTTTAGTTTCCTGCTTAAAAAAGTCAATAAACACAGGATATTCATTGTCACCTATATAGAAACCGCGCTCATCTTGAAGCTCGCTGGAAATAAAAGGGAACACGCCTGCAAGAGTATCGGTTGGGATTCCTCGATTAAAGGATTTAATATAGTCACGCTGAGAAATATTAGTACTAATGAAAGCGTCTATTTGACGAGCAAACATTTCACTATATGAAAAGCCGCCTTGCTTTAACACTGCTTTAACATCTTTTCTTGCAGCATCTTCGCAGGTTATAAATGTGTTGACATCATAAAGATTTTGATTATTGTTTTTAAGCTCAGTTAAAAGATTGCGCAGCGTTTCAAGGTGTGTTTGAATTTCAATCTGAGTAGAAGTTTTCCCAGTTTTATAAAGCTTGGTTTCCATATCCATGATCGCTTTATCAATTTTCTTCTCGCTTTCGAATTTAGGTGCTTGCTTAAACTTCATAACAACCTTAGTTCTGTCAAGCAGGAAGAAACTGGTACCCCAAGCATTGCCTACATGAAGCGGATATTCTGTGACTGCAAAAGTGCGATAGTTTCTGCCGTCAATGTTATATTTAGCACTGCTGAACTTAATCTTATCAGGCGTAGCCCAATTTTTGTACTCGCTCATCGGAATGCCTTCAAGCTCTCGCTCGTCAAATTCACGATTGTAATTCGCTCTCAAAAACACAGCAAGGTCTTGACCATAAAGTCTACGAGTTGTAATTGGCGTAAGTGCAGCTTGAAGTACACTTGCCATACCATTTACTGTATTTTCTAAGGACTCAATGTCTTTATCAAAAACCACAAGGTAGAAATAATCTTTATAAATTTTGTTTTTTCTGTTTTTGTCTTCAAGGAAAGCGACACGCTCTTCAAATATAGGTGCACGCGCGTCTACTTCGCCTTGGCTCATTTGGCCCTCGTACATCATGTCCATTAGATTGTCGTATTTTTTATTTTCGTTATATGTAAAATTATCGAGAACAAGCGCTTTGTTAATTTTAATAATTTCGCAGGTTTGAGTGGAATCTAATCTTCGAATAGCGTTAGCAAATGCATTAATAACATTGTCTTGATTGAACTCGTTTAATAACCCAAATAAAATAGGTTTGATTTCAAGTACTTGAGCGTAATAGCCACCAAAGGAAATAAAACGATCTTTATGTATTCCCTCAAAAGGGATAATTTCATGAATGTTTGCTTTGCCCTTTTCTGGCGCTTTAGTGTATTTTTTCTTCTGCATGGAAAATCGAACTAGGTAGGAAATCGTCACATACATTCGCTCTCCGTCAGAGATTTTAAAAAATAATGAAACTGCAAAAACGCCCCAAACAAGAGCTACCCATATAGAGCCTGTAAAGTTTGAGCCTATAAGTACGCCAAGGACTGCACATGCCACAATTGCAATAATTAAATCTATCCCGGTTATACCGCGGATAAATTCCAGTCTGACTTTAGTTCTTCTTGGAATAATGCGAACCATTTTCCACCTCTCTTAATTTAAACTATCGGAAGCAAAAATTTAAAAACAAACTTTAATTATTTAATACTTAAAAAGTTTAATGCTTTTAAAAATTAACTTGAGCCGTAATCATCAATTGCTATCAAATAACACATTTTTCGCCTTGACGACATTTCCCGATAATATTAATATTATTTTACTACAAATGTAATTAAAAATACAAATAAATAAAAGAGGTTTTAATTAAAAAATAAAAATATTTTTAAAAAATAAATAACTCAAAATTATTTTGAGTTAAATATTAAATAATTTAATTTATTATGTTTTTTTGCTTTATTAATTTTTTCTTGGGTTATTTTTTCACCATTTTTTATTATTAATTCATTATTTAAACCGAAAATATCTATTGTCGCACATTTATTTAAAAGTCTAGATGGCGTAACATACGCTCTTGCTGGCAAAGTTGCCTGCGTCTTTTTTTGTGATAAGATTTCCACTTTAGGAAGCGAAACTGTGCTTTTTATTCTTATAATGTTTTTACGCTTTTTTTTGTTTTTTGAGAAAATAACATAGTTTTTGCCCACTATTTCAATATTTTTAGGAAAAATCTCACCTTTGGTAGTGATTATCTTTTCTACGTTATTTTTTCTTATTACGATGTCTATAACTGTTCCCAAAGGCTCTCCGTCGTCACTTAACACCATTTTCCCAAAAGGATTTGAACAATCTGTGTCATTTATACATAAACTCATTGCGCTGTCCACAAGGACACCTGCTTCGCTTTCTGCTTTAACGGCTTTTAAATCCAGAAAAAACTCTTCTTCGCTTTCGTTGTCACAAACAATATAGCCAAGAACCTTTTTAAGTCCTTCATCAAAAGCTACATTTAGTATATAACCAATGTTTTCACCTAAATTTAAAGCTATCACATTTTTTCCAAAAATATTTTTCAAATTTTCCATATTATAAAATTATGAAATAAATAATTTAAATATTTATAAAAAAATAAATAAGTCAAAATTCTGCATTATTCGCATTTATAAATTATTTGACTTATTTTTGAATTAGCGTTAAAATATATAGGCAAATTAATAATTAGGAGAAAATTATGAAAAAATCTCAAAAAATTACTAAAAATATGACAATTTCTCAAGTGCTTGAACTAGACGAAAATTTATCTGATGTTTTTATGGGCTTTGGTATGTTCTGCATTTTTTGCGGGCTTGGAAATAGTGAAACTATTGAGCAGGCCAGCGCCGCACATGAAGTCGACCTTGATTTGCTTTTGAAAAAGCTTAATGAGCAGCTTGCTAAATAGCTTTATTTTTGTTTTCAGGTTTATAAAGTCTTAACACCTGCTTTTTATTGATACTATATATGCCATCGGATGCAACTATCAAATGGTCACTTAATTGCACGCTATGGATAGTTAAAACATCTTTCATATATTCCGTTCCCTTTATGTCATAATCGGAAGGATTGCATACACCGCCTGGGTGATTGTGAATTAAAATATATGTAGGACAATTTGTTGAAATCAAAAAGCTGGTTATAACTCTGACAGGGATAGATACATATCTAAAGGAGCCTCTTGCCAAACATTCATCACGCACTAATTCATTTTTAGCATTAAGTGCAAGAATGTGAAGTTCCTCTACTGGATTTAATCTCAACAAATTTTCAGCGTAATCACACAAGTCGCCATAATAAGTAAGATCTACCTTTTCGCCTAACGCATTTGATGCAAACAAGTCAAATAATTGCAAAAAGGTCACAATTTTTAAAGCTGCCGCCTTTCCTATGCCAGGCACGGAAATTATTTCTTCTTTATCAGCAGTTATAATATTGTAAAAATTGCCAAATTTATCAAGAAGTTTATGCGCTAGCGGATTGACATCTCCTCTTGGGAATATATAAAACAAAAATAGTTCAACCTGCTGAATATTAGTCAAATTCTTCAATCGGACTTTATCCGCTAAATGTAACAATCTTTGCCTGTGTCCCGCATGCATGTTTTTATCATCTGCCATCATCGTCTATCCTTAAAAAAAGGTTGTCTTGTATTTTACTTAATAGTTTGTCAATTCCTACACCTGTTTTAGTTGAAATCAAAATTTCATTATCATCAATGACTATAGGTCTTGTCAGTTTGTCCGCCTTATTTAATAAAACCAGCCTATTAGATGTAGCTTTAATCGAATCTAACACATCATTAGTCATATTCATGTTAACTTTATACTCGCTTTTCCCTCCCACGTCATTTAATAAGGATACATCTACGACATGCAAAATAAGGTCAGCCTCTTGAGCGGCGGTTAAAGTTGAGGAAAACGCCTCAATAAGCTCATGTGGTAAATCAGAAATAAAACCAACTGTATCTGTGAGGATTGCAGATTGTCCTATGCCAAGATAAAGTTTTCGACTGGTGGTGTCAAGTGTGGCAAAAAGTTTGTCATCTGCATAAATTTGCTCTTTGGTTAAAAGATTGATAAGAGAGCTTTTTCCCGCATTCGTATAACCTACTATCGCTATTTTTTTTACGCCGGACTTGTTTCTGGCACTTCGTGTAACAATGCGCTGTTTTTTTATTTTATCAAGCTGCTTTCTTAGATTTTCCATCTCTTGTTCTAAAATACGCCTATTAAGTTCTAACTTGGTTTCGCCTGGCCCTCGCATTCCAACTCCACCACTTCCAAAACGCCCGCTTGTCCCCTGGATTTCCGATAGACGTGGCATTAGGTATTTATCTTGAGCATATTTAACTTGCAACTTTGCTTCATTGCTTTTAGCACCACGAGCAAATATATCTATAATAAGTCCAACCCGATCCACTACACGAACGCCAAGAGCGTTTGAAATGTTTTTCATTTGCGAACCCGTCAAAGCATAGTCGACTATGGCAACATCAACAGGCTGCTCACTGCCATCAATATAATCTTTTATTTCTGAAATTTTGCCCGAGCCTAAAACTGTAGCTTTATTAAAAAACTTTATATTTTGTGAAAAAGAAGCAAGCACATTTAAATCGGTAGACTCAGCAAGCCTTGTAATCTCTTCTAGCTTTCTGACTAAATTGTCGGATTTTTTTGTGCACACTACAATCACTATGCAGTTTTCTTTTCTCTCTTGCGTTGAATAGCTTTGTTTTTTCATAATTGAATATTAACATATTTTTTAATTTAATCAAAATAAATTCAATCGAATATTTCGCCAGTATGAACATCAATTATCACGTTAAAAAGCTCGCCACTTTGCATTAATAAACTAAAGCACCAAAAGACTTCATCCTCTCCCGCTTTATTTAATAATTTTAAATAACATTCGCCTTGCAAAGCTTTCCCATTCTTACCTTCTTCAAATTGCTTTTCAAGACTATTACAGCCAATTTCAATGGCTTTATTGTAATCAATTTCAAAGTCAGTTCTACATAATCCTATAATGACTTCATCAAACGCCAATCTTACGCTGTCATTTTTATCTATTTTATATTCTAAATCATACATATACACACCTGCAACAAGTTCAAGTTCAATTAAATACATTTCTTCATTAATATAAAGCCTGACAAGCTTTCGCATGTCTAGCAGCCCTTGCGTTGACAGACTAATTAATGAAAAATCACACATCTTACCATGCTTTCCATCTTTAATGTAAGGGTTTTCACGACGCCCGACACTTATCGAGGCCTTATTACTACCCGAAAAACCGCAAAAATAAAGTTCGGTTATTTCTGACATATTACTGCTTGCAAGCTCTTTATTTTCAATGCCACACGCTGAAAAAGTCAAAAGGCATAGAAGTATGCTTATAATACTAAATACTTTTTTCATATTTCCTCTCTCAAGATAAAATATGTTTGTAAAATTTAAAAAATGTGTTATATTAAGTTTATGAAAGATTTAAGATATTATTTTAATAAAGCAATAAAACAGCATTTTGCACTTGGTGCATTTAATTTCTCAAATATGGAAAGCTTGCAAGCTATAACAAATGCTTGTAAAACAAACAAAAGCCCTGCAATTATAGCTGTAAGCGAAAGCGCACTTGAATATATGACTCCACAGCTTACAATCGCTATGGCTAGCGCGGTTAAAAAGGCATGCCCTTATGTTTTTTTGCATTTAGACCATGGCAAAAGCTATGAAATTTGCAAAAAGGCGGTAGATTTAGGCTTTGACAGCGTTATGATTGACGGCAGCAGTTTAAGCTTTCAAGAAAATATAGCTTTAACTAAAAAAGTAGCAAACTATGCACATAAAAAAGGCGCTTTAGTCGAGGGCGAACTAGGGCAACTTAAGGGCGTGGAAGACAATGTAAATGTCCAAGAAAATCATTATACTGAGCCTCTTAAAGCAAAAGAGTTTGTAGAAAAAACTGGCATCGACAGTCTGGCCGTTGCCATTGGCACAAGCCACGGAGCATATAAATATCAAGGACTGCAAACTTTAAGATTTGATATTTTATCAGAAATTGAAAGACTACTCCCCAACTTTCCACTCGTTTTACACGGCGCCTCAAGCGTAGATAAAAACCTTGTAGATAAAATAAACAAGTTTGGCGGTGAAATAAAAAACGCTCAAGGCGTGCCGCACGAATTATTAATGAAAGCGGTGAAACAGCATAATGTGGTTAAAATAAATTCAGATACAGATATAAGGCTTGCCATGACAGCCGAAGTGCGAGAGGTGTTAAAGACTAATCCTAAGAAATTTGATGCAAGAGATTATCTTGGAAATGGCCGCCTAGCGATAGAAAAGCTTCTCACCGATAAAATAATAAATGTTCTATTTTCAGTTAATAAAGCATAAAAAAGTCCGCTTAATATGTGCGGACTTTTTATTTTATTTACCTCCTCTTTGATAGAAATGCAAGACGAGTTTTTTTAAGCGTTTTACGGACTAACAAAGAGTAAAACTAATACTATATTCGCCTGCAAAACGCGCTAACGTTGCAAACGAAATATTTGCGACGTTTAGCAAAATACAGAATTCGCTTAAGCTTCAGTTTCAGCCTCCGCATACTTCTTTCGTGTGGACTCTCCACCGCGTATATGTTTGTCAGCGAAATTTGATTCAAGAATTTCTTTTGTACGTTCATAAAGTTTTGAATCAATATATTTAAGCCTATTTGATACATCATTATGAATTGTAGATTTGCTATAACCAAACACAAGTGCTGTGGCACGAATGGTGTCATGAGTTTTGCATATATGGCTTGCCACATTGCGCGCTCTTTCAACTAAATAATCCCTCACAGTGATACCTCCACGAGATATAACTATGAGGGATTAATTGTTTTTATGTCACTTTTTGTCAAAAAAGAACGAATTATTTTTTGTCAATCAGCGCAACAATAGCAGGGATTGTTTTAATGTCCTCCACTTTATCATCTGGCACATTTATACCAAACTCATCCTCAAGAGTCATTAAAAGTTCGACAACGTCTAAGCTGTCTGCCCCCAAATCGTCTACGATATTTGCATCATCTTTAATGTCGTCAGTTGAAATGCAAAGTTGCTCAGCGATAAGTTTTTTTACTTTTTCAAGAGTAGTCATTTTTATTCCTCCAAATATGAAATTCGTATTCAGTATATAATTTACAAAATTAATTGTCAAATAAAATTACAAAAAATAGAGCGTACCGCTCTATTTTTATTTGTTTTGCAAATCAAGATAGTTGTTAGGGTCGATTTTTTCATCATTTAGAGTCATATAGAAATGAAGATGTTCACCTAAATAGGCCTCGCCTGCAGCCTTGTCAACCATGCCAAGTTTTTGACCAGTTGTCACTTTATCACCAGCCTTAACCGCAATTTCTTTGCCAAGAGATGCGTAAACACTTGTTAGTCCATCAACGTGTTTTACAACGATGGTGCTTCCTCCAAGCTGATCAAAGTAAACTTTTTCTACTGTGCCATCTAATATGCAGAAGACTTGTCCGTCGTCTGATTTCATATCAAGAGCAAGATGTGCTTCCCACTGGTTAAGTGTTTCGTTTTCTTGCAGCGCGGTAGAACTAAAGTCTTTGATAATGGTAGGGCTGTTCATTGGCAATGTGAACTCTAAAGTTTTATTCCCCACATCTAGTACTTCCTGATTTTGCCTAGTCAGTGCGGTAATTCCAAAGGTAAGTCCGACCCCAAGTACTATTGCTCCTGCCACAACATATACCCCAAACCTTTTGAAAAACTCCACAACCTTGTTTGACTTTTTTATCACCATAATTTTAACCTCCTGCACTTTTATTACCTTAACTTTCATTATTTATACATAAATTTTTAAAACCCAGTTAAGATTAATGGAAAGCCAATAATAATCTCATTTTTTAGTATTGCCATTTGGACATTGATTTTTTTGCCTTCCACAATTCGAAAGTCGCAATAGCTTTTAGTATACCCTTCTAAAATTTCAATGCCGTTCACTTCAAACTTTGGCATGCAATAGTCAATAAAATGGGCTTTTAAGGCCTCCACATCACTGCTTCTATCAAAGTGTAAATTATAGCCTTTAATGTCAAGTTTTTTTGCAAGCTCAAGCGCACGGGTTTTATCAACTTTAATAAAATAATCATTTCCGCTTTTTATAGATATATAATTTTCGTCATCTATGTCCTTACTTGTGACAAATGTTATAGCATTTAAACCTGCATAATCGTAACCGCGCGGCGCAAGCAGTGGAATAATCGCAATTACCAAAAATATAAAAATAAAGGCAATAATTCGTTTCATGTAAGAATTATTGCCTTAAAACATTTAAAAAATCTAAGTTTTGTCGCGAAATCAAGAGAAAAATAAGAAATAGCCACAAATTAAACTGCCTATAAATGCACAAATACTGCCCACTATCAAAAGTGAAAGTTTAATTTTTTCTTTTGAGGATTTCTTAGTCTCTTGTGATGGAGATATATTGCCTTGTTGCTCAGCAGACACTTGTTCCGCCAGCTGAAAAGTTTCAACTTTTTCTTCACGCGGTGCTTCTTGTGAAGCGTTAGCTAAACTATTTTCGTTTGGCACTCTTGGAATATTAGGTCGTGGTGGCGGTGGCGGGGGTACTCGTCTAAAATTATCTTCCATAGCTCCTCCTCATTTTAAGGATACATATTCCTTATATTATTGTCAAACATTTTGCCCGAGATTTTCTGCCAATTTAATAGGATCTACGCCCCACACCTTTTCTACATCCAAATTCTCATCAAGGCTCTCTACTAATATCGTCAGTATATAATTTAAAGCGCCGCATAGTTTGCTTTCTTCTCCAACTTCAACATGGCTGCAAAGTCCGACTTTGCCCTGATAAACAAGTTTATCGTTAAAATAATAATAGCCATCGTCCGCTTTATTCCAATTGCTGTTTCCAGCAAGTGCCATATCCGAAATGGAATTATCTGCCATGAAAACATAAACTTTAGCACGAAGAAACACTTTGCCCTCCTCGCTGCTATTTTTAACACTGACAATTTGCGGCAATTTTTCGCCTTGCAGATAACCGCCTGAAAAAGTGAAAGACGCCGTGCTTGCTTGGCTTTTATTGACCGCTATTTCCACATTATTTCCTAAAACTAAATCGGTAGGACGCGAAAAATTTGTGGTAAAAAACCAACCACTAAGTCCTAGATATAATGAAATTGCAAGTAATATAGTTAAAACTATTACTGCAAAAATCCAACCATACAAAGGTTTATTTTTCTTCATAGTTTTATATTGTATAAAATTGAAAAATATATTCTAAAACTTTAAACTTTGATTACGTCGACGATTGCGCTGGCGTTGCGCTCTGAATCTATTTATTTGGTCTTGCTTGAAAATTCTACTTTCTTCGCTAAGTTCTTCCTTGCGTTTTTGCCAGCGATACTTGCGATTGCCATAAGCAAAATCATAGGTTAAAACTGAAATTCCCAAAAGCAGATAGATGTAATAAGTCATAAACCTCCACATTAGCAGTGCCCAAAACAGCACACCACCAGAGAAATATGCACCAAACATAGCACTATAGGAAACTTCACTCATGCCAGTGCCGCCAGGAAGCGGGAAGAAACTTGCAGCTAGATCAACCAATATTGCCATTACAAAGAAATGAAAATATTGTCCGCCCTCAAAACCATGAAACATACAAAATACGAAATAAGGTATTGAATAGGAAATTATCAATTTAAGTAGTAATGAACCAAACAATATCATGAAATCTTTAAAAGATGTGGCATACTGCTTCATTACAGTTTGAAAGTCTTCAATATATTTTGATATTTTTTCATATTGTTTTTCATAATTTTTTACTATTTTCATCTTTTGAGCAAGCTTTAGCACTTTAACGACAAGTTTACGGCCCACGCTTTTACTGATAGACAAAAACAAGGTAACAAAAAGCATAAAACTTCCAAGTACGAAACCTATTGCAGAGATAACTACAACATAGGTATTATAAGCACCTCCTGCAAAAGACACAATCATACATATTAGGCTGACAAGCACCCATACAATCTGAGAAAAAACATACTTAGCAAGAGGGATTGCAAGCGCGGAATGTAAAGGAATGTCATGCGATTTTAAATAAGTAATTTGGAAAGGTTGCCCGCCTGTCGCAAGCGGCGTTATAGCATCGTAATAGTGCCCTATTGTGTTCATTTTAAAACTTAAGCCAAATCGCCATTTCCCCACTGATTTTTTAATTAAATAACTCATAGCAAGCATTTCACAAACCACACTTGCAATAAATAAAAGGAAAATTATTAAAGTCGCCCAACCGTTTATATGCAAACCGCTTAACGGCAAAAATTCCTTGCCTAAAAGCTGATAAAGAAGTATACCTGCAAGTACTGCAATATTGACAATAAAGCAAATGATGTTTGTTATTTTTTTGCGCTTTCCGCTATGTTTAGCGACAGATTGTTCCGCCTCATCAAGTTTCTTTTTTTGATCGTTGTCAATGACCTGACTAACAATAGTTTTATAGCGTTTATTTTTTTTATCTGTTTTAACTGTCGCTTTAACCAATTGCATATCTACATCTGTCAAGCTTGCTTGGATATAAAAAATGCTGACCTCTTGGGCACGCACTAAACTTTCAAGTTTGCTTTTTTTCAGACTCGCCATAATATAAATATATCAAATAAAAATCCCCTTGTCAAACTTTCAAGGGGATTTTTTATTACAATAAGTCTTTATAAGCATCTGGATAGTAATTTATAGTAAATTGCTTTTTAAGTTCATTCATGTTTAAATTTTGAAAAACTGAGAAATTGTCAGTCACTAAACTGTCATAAAGCATATCAAAATAAGTTTTATCTACAAAAGGATTAATTCGTGTGGCTGCCAATTTTTCAATAGGAGTCAAGCCATCATCACTTATGTCATCATTTGTGAGTGCAAATTTTTCATCTATATTTGGAAATAAATTTTGAATTTCACCCACATAGAAAAGTACGTGTACACCATTTTCTGTAATTACCGCTTCGCTTACATCACCAAGCTGACCTTCTCCATCGTTATAAAGCTCAACTGCCGTATCAGTGAACTCTGTCACATAATTAGAATAAACTTTGTATTTGTCATCATTTTCAGCTTGAGCCTTGTTAACACCAATTGTATAATTGTTTGCTGCATTTATCATACCTGGGTCATCGTTATACTTGTAAATAAACTCACGGAAAGCGTCAACTTTATCCTGCGAAGTTGAAAGTCCATCAACTTGATTTTTAATATATCTCGCAAGCGCTAACGCTGTTTTTTCTTCCTCCATAGAAGACTGCACTTCCACATACTCACCTTGCTCATTCTTTTGACGAACGACTGGTTTAACTTCGCTTATAAGCGCATTTAAGTCGTTATTATAGCCCTCTTCACTGGTATAATAGCCGTTTGCTTTACGCTCTTGCAAAAGTTTGTACTGACTTGACTGGGCATCTGTGAACTTAAATAACACATGAGCCACTTGAAAGAATTGTGTAAAGTTATTCTCTTCGCCAACCTTTCCTCTTTCTTTGTAATAATATAACTTGGTGCTATCTGACTGCATATTTGTTTCATAAGCGCTGTCATATTCTATATTATATTGAGTATAAGAAGAGCGCACCATGCTTGAATAAAGATCTAGCATTTGTTTAATTGTCACTGAAGCTTTGTCAGAAAAGTTAGTAAAATATTCATCATACTTTTCAATCATATAGTTTTCATACACAACCTGATAAATCCTTTCAATTTCACGTCTAAAAATGGAGGCTGTATCCGTAGATAAATTAAGTCCATCTTCACTTTTCTTTAATGCTTTAAGATAGTTTGTAAACGCTTTTGTATAGGCATCAGAGGATGGAGAGTTTACAAAATCTAAAAGATTTGTATATAAAAGATCTTTATCTTCTTTTTTGTTTATGTCTCTAGCGACATCATATTTGAAATTTTCAATGGTTTTAGATGGAGTGGTAGATTTAATGATCTCGTAACTATCACCATCATGTTTTAAAAATGCATTTTTTACATAGCCCTCAAACTTCCTAGCATCGCTTGAACTATCATCTTTTTTAGATGTGCCTAAAACTTCGTCTAAATAGGATTTATAATTGCTTTCTAAGGATGTGGAAGTTTCCTGCCAAAGATAAGTTTTTTCAGCCTCGCTAAGTCCCTCTGAATAAATTTTTTCGCTTTCTAAAATAGTAATTCTTCTATCAACTAAAGTGTCTAAGGTAAGTTTGAGCGCTTCTTCAGCGGTATAAGAATAATATTGAGTGTAATAGTAACCAAAGCTGTTATATGCCGAAATTAAATCTTTCTTCTTGATTTCAATTAAAGTTTTGTTAGAATCTTTATCAGCAATAGACGCCACTATCTGATTAAGATAGCGTTCTCTATCAAGCGTTATAAGCGAGCAGCCAGACAAAATGGTAACGCAAAACATCATAACTGCACATATTAGTCCAAAAATTTTACTCTTTTTCATGTTTCCTCTTTTATAAATCTTTAACAATTATAATACAATCTAACCTAAAAATTCAAGTGATTTGTTAATATTTCTCAACTTTTCGTTGTAGCGGCGTCAAAAAAGTCGATTAAGTAGTCAACTTTAGCGCGAACTGAGCCGCTGTAACGGAAAGAAATGTATGCAAGCGCTGAAAAACATAGCGTGCCCTCATAGTCTTGAAGTATATTTGCAAGTTGCTTGCAAATAATTTCTTCGCTTTTATTTAATACCACATTACATGTTGTTGCATTAATGCGAATTTTATTGACATTAAACTTACTTGCAAGGTTTTTAAGCAGTGCAAGCCTTGCAAGGTTATAAACTTCGTTTGGCACCGCGCCAAAGCCATCATTAAGAGATTTTATCACTTCATCTTCCTCAATAGGTGAAGCAATGTTGCTTATTTTGGTGTACATCAAAATACGTTCATCACTCGATGGAATATAATCTTCACTAATAAATGCGTCCAAAGTGACTTCAAGTTTGACATCACTTTCCTCTTCTTTAGTCTTACCTTGAATTTCGTCTACCGCCTCATCAAGAAGTTTAACAAACATATCATAGCCCACTTTTGCAATGTGTCCATGCTGTTCTTTGCCAAAAATATTTCCGGCGCCACGAATTTCAAGATCGCGCATAGCAATTTTAAAGCCGCTACCAAGTTCGCTAAACTCGCGAATAGCTTGCAATCTTTTATAAGCGTCATCTGTAAGCAGCTTGTTTTTATTATATAGAAGATACGCATAACTTAATTTATCGCTTCTGCCAATTCGCCCTCTTATTTGATATAATTGTCCAAGTCCCAGTCTGTCAGCCTCAATAATTATCATAGAATTTGCACTTGGCAGATCTATACCATTTTCAATTAAGGTTGTAGATATAAAAACGTTAAATATGCCCTTATATAAACTATTGATAATGTTTTCAAGTGCTTTTTCTTGCATTTGCCCATGTGCAATGCCAATCTTAGCCTCTGGCACCAAGCTGCGTATATATGAAGCAAAATCCTCTATGCTTTCTACGCGATTGTATATAATGAATGCCTGCCCGCCGCGAGCAAGCTCGCGCCTTAAAACGTCACGAATAAGGTCATCTGCCTGCTCTGCCACATAGGTTTGAATAGGCAACCTTTCTTTTGGCGGAGTTTCAATTATGCTTATGTCACGAATGCCAGAAAGCGACATGTTAAGCGTGCGAGGAATTGGCGTCGCCGATAGGCTAAGAACATCTATATTCCTTTTAGCATTTTTTATCTTCTCTTTAGCTTCCACACCAAAGCGCTGCTCTTCATCTAAGACTAAAAGCCCCAAATCTTTGAATTTTACGTCCTCACTTAAAAGCCTATGAGTGCCGATAAGCATGTCCACTTTCCCCTCACTAAGACGCGTCAGAATGTCTTTAATCTGGGCAGGAGTTTTAAATCGATTAAGCACTTCCACTCTCGCTCCAAATAGTTCTAGTCTAGCCTTTGCCGTTCTTAAATGCTGTTCGGATAAAATAGTCGTTGGACAAAGCAAAGCAACCTGTCTACCATTATAAATGCATTTAAAACAAGCTCGTAGTGCAACTTCCGTCTTGCCAAATCCTACATCACCGCAGATAAGCCTGTCCATGATCTTATCGCTCTCCATATCTTTTTCAATGTCAGAAATTGCTCTAAGCTGGTCAGATGTTTCATTATAACCAAAGGTGTCAGCAAATTTTTTATCTAAATACTCATCGCGCTTAAAGTTGTAACCTTTTGAATTTTGTCTTTCTTTATACATTTGAGTCAAAGAAAACGCCATTTCTTTAAGACCAGCTTTGACACGATCTTTAAGCCTTGCAAACTCAGCCCCACCAAGTGCGGATAGTTTAGGATTTTCTTCACTTCCAATGTAGGCCGAAATCGTGTTTGCCTCTTCACTTGGAAGATACAACACTCCGCTATTTTTGTATTCAATTACAAAATAGTCTTTTTCATAATCGGCAATTTTCATGCGTTCAATCTTGATACACTTACCTATCCCATGAAAAGAATGAACTACATAATCACCAAGCTTTGGCAAATAAAATACATCATGTTTACCTTTTGAAAAAGAGGTCGTATTTGTCCTATATAAATTGTCAACGCCGATCCCCACCACTCGGTGCTGTAAAAAACTAAAGCTGAACGGAAAAGCTTTTTCACTGACATAAATTTTATTTAATGTAAAAACTTCACTTTCGTAATCGTGAAAGACAAAACCATTATCTCGCAAAAAATCGGATAAGCGTGTTTTATTCCTTGCATCACCAGCAAAAAGTATAATACCTAGATGCATATCTAAATAACTTAATAGGTCCTGCTTTAGCGCCATAAAATCTGTAAGATAACTTCGAGTTGGAATACGACTATTGCAAAACCCTTCCTTTAAAAGTCTTGTATTGTCAAAAATTAAGTCCGCGCTTTCATAAAGCCTTTCAAAAGACGTATAAAGTTTGGAATCAAAACTTTCCATGGCTTTATAACTTTTATATAATAGTTCAAATTCATCTTCAATCTTTTTGGGTTCATCAATAATTTTACATCCATTAAAGCTGAAAATATTATCATTACCAATAGGTAAAAATGCTGGATAGAGATTAAAAACTTCAAGTTTTTCTAGGTTTTTCATGCTGGCAAGGTCAAAGTAATGAATGCTTTCAATTTCGTCATCGAAAAATTCAATGCGAATAGGATTACTTTCACTTGGCATAAAAATGTCTAAAATATCGCCTCTCAACGCAAATTCGCCCTCGCGACTTACTAAGTCACTTCGTCGATAGCCGAGTTTGACTAAAGTGTCACAGATTAATTGATGCGAAATTAATTTGCCTTTTGCAAAACTTACAGGGTGAAAAAAAATCTCAGCATTAAAGTTAATCATACTAGAGCAAGGCAGCACTAAAAGTGCATCAACTTTTTTATTTAAATAACCATTGACCGCCGCCACAAAAGGCAGCAAGTTGCTGTCCTCTTCACTGACTTTTTCACGTGCCGCTGTGATTATCTCTGCTTTTAAATTTAAAGCTGAAAAAGCACGCTTAAGCTTACCTGCGCTTACAAAATTACTGCACAAAAAAATGAAGCGACCATATTGCTGCACTAGTATAGCCTTCTCTCCTTCGCCACATCCTGAAACAAATTTCTTCTCTGTTATCTCTTTAATTCTATTATCAAGCCCGTTCATAGTTTACCTAAAATAAAATCACTAGCATCATCTATAGCCTTTGCAAATAATTCCTTATCCTGAATTTTACTTAGTACAAAGTCTGCAAGGTCCTTTTCTTGATCTCTACCTATGCCAATTTTGACACGCTCAAAATCTTCCCCTATAAAGCTTACAATACTACGTAGCCCATTATGCGTACCACTAGAGCCGCGCTCACGATAGCGAATTTTACCCGCTGGCAAGTCTATGTCATCAACTATAACAAGTATTTTTGCATCCTTAAATTTTTGTTTTAAAAGGGTGACAGCTTCGCCGCTGTTATTCATATATGTGAGCGGTTTTGCAAGTATAACTTTTTGTCCTTGAAGGTTCCCTTCTGCGATTAGCGCTTTGTATTTTTCTTTAGTAAAAGCTATGCCCATTTTATTTGCAAGTGCATCACAGGTCATAAAGCCTAGATTATGATAAGTCCAATCATATTTTGCACCAAAGTTTCCAAGCCCTACAATTATATACATTTTTCACCCCTAAAACTCTTGATTTATAAGTTTTTCCATAACTGCAAATTTCCCATTTGTCACTTTGCTATTTTCAATATAACAACCACATAGACATGCGTTGTCAGAAATAATGCTGTTTTTGATGACGTTATTAGGCTCTAATATAACGCCTTTCCCAATATATGTCTGCCCTTTTATATGATTGTTCGCCTCTATATTAACTCCCGCTTCAATTTCCACATCTGCATCTATAAAGATGGTTTCACTACCAGACATAATAACTCCATTTTTGAGATGAAAAAGTCTGATTTTGTCATAAAGATATTTGCTGACTTTTGAAAAGGTAATGCTGTTATTAACGCAAATAAAATCACGCTTGGCATTTTCAAATTCTGTCATTTGACCAGAGGCAAAGCAGACGTTATTTTTTAAAAACTCGCTTTTAAAAACATAGCCTCGCGGCAAAGTCAAAACATTCATTTGATTTTTGCAGAAATAATCCATAATTTTATGAAAGGTATTTTTCTCCAAAAGCGGTGTATCAGAATAGAACACAGCGATGTAATTTTTGCTTGAATTAAGGCTACGCACTTGTGCGTAAATATCCTCGCCGTCTGCTAAAGTCAACTTTTCACAACCGCTGCCAGCAATTTTCACCCATTCAAGCATAGTCTTCCCGCATAAGTCATTATCATGGCCTTGAGTTTTTACGACAACAAACAACACCTCATCATCAATCCAATCATGGTTTTTAGGCACTACAAACCCCTCAGGCAGAATGCTACTTTCTTCCTCTTCCACTTCACAATTTTCCAGCATCGAAAAATCAAAGGTCATTTGATTTTCACAAACTCCGATTTCTAATTCTTCTTTTTCCATAATTTTTAGTATATATATTTATACAAATTTTGTCAACAATTTAAAAACCTTTGAAAATCGTTTTATTTTATTTTTAAAGTATGCTAAACTCTATTCGTAAAAAGGAGAATATTATGACTAAAAAATATTCAAAAAGTTTTTTAATAACGCTGTGCGCTCTATTTGCAATGCTGCTTCTGACTTTTAGCGGCACAACAATTGTTAGTATGACACACGCCGCCGAATCTATTGCTCTTTCGAACAGTACGCTAACATATGTAGCATATAGACGAAGCTCGCCAAATAGTCAATATAACTCCACAAACAAGGGCAACTATTCAGGCTCTACCTACACAGAATTTGAATGGAAAGATATGACTAAACTTAAATTCAATTTTGACGCTGGCAGCCAAATTCCAACGGGCGAAAACATTAATTATACTTACAGTATCGAGCTTCAATATGAGCAGCGCTATATCTCGGATACAAACACGTCATTTGATGAATACGATGGCAAGATAACAATTGATAATGTTTTTACTTCAAGTTCCCCTTTGAATACTTTAGAAGAAGTGACCGCCGCAATTGCCTCACATGAATTTTATATAGATGCCTATTCCAAAGAAGAAGATGTTAAGTTTGGAGAAAGACAGCATAAAAATTACGGCAATGGCTGGGGAATTTACAAGTTTATCGTGCATATTGGACTTGGTAACCAGTCAGGTAGTGCACCTCAATATTATGATGCAGCAAGTGAGTTTATCTTTGTAGCACCCTCTGCAATAACCGCTAATCCAATTATAGAACGCACCGATGCAAGTGGTATTACAAGCATTGGCGACGCACATATGTTTAACATCATAAATGATGAACGTGATGGTTTTAAATATTGCAATCAAAACTTAATTACGTGGTATGTTAAAGGCGAAAGCGCAGATGGTAAAAAATATGTACTCAGCGAAAAGGATAAATTCCGTGAGGAATTTTCAGATTATCAAAATGCCATCTTTACTGGCGACCCAGAGCGCAACGGAAATTCCTTTCTCTTCGACAGCAATAGAGTCGCTGGCACTTGGCAGGTATATTGCGTCGTGTATAACACCGATGGTTCCCCTACTCAATTCAAAAGTGAAGAGTTGCAAGTTTCAACGGGCTCGCCTATGCAAACCTCAGTTATAATTTGGATTATCGTAGCTTGCGCAGTTGCACTTCTTGGAGTTGTAATTCTTATAATCGTGTTTACTAAAAAGAAAGAAAAGGTTTGGTAAAATTAATACAATTTAAAAAACGCGCAATTAGTGCGCGTTTTTTTGCCTTTCAAAAGCACTTTGCCTTCTACTAAAAGTAGTGTCATTCTGAATGAAACAAAGTTTACTTTTAGTTTACACTTTTTTGCTTTTGCTTTTTACTTTTTCTTTTTGCCGCTACGCCATATTCATCTTCAATTTTAGATAGACCTAGCAAATACTCGGTAGTGCAAGAAAAGTAGAGCGCGAGTTTCATGACAACTCTCATACTTGGCGTGTAGGCATTATCTAATAACCCGCGAATAAGATGTCTATGTACATCTGCCTCGTCAGAGAGCTTCTTTTCATTTACTCCATACTCTTCCATCAAAGTTTTAAGTCTTTGTGCAAGTATTTCCATATTTTCACCTCCTTTTATATACAAAAGTGTATAACAATATTTTATTATACAATTTCGTATATGTCAATTATTTTATACTAAATTGTATTATAATCTTTACAAAGAAGGGATATGCTAAATAAATTTGCGGAAAAATTAGAAGAACTTATGATAGAAAATAATCTGTCTCAAAATCAACTTAGTAAAGAGACGGGCATTTCGCAACCACAAATAGCTAGATGGTTAGGTAAAAAGACAACGCCCAATATTGATTCTGTTATAATTTTATCAAGATTTTTTAAATGCACCTGTGATTATTTATTAGGTATTGAAAATTAATTAGTAGAAAAGTCGCCTCATACTTGGACGACTTTTTTTAATGAATATGATTTCATGCTGGACGTTTTTATTAGAGATATAACAATATTAAAGAATGTTATGACCGCTTGCGCCCATAAAGTGTAAATAAGCCTTGCAATAATATTTAATGGTTTCTATGCTGACTTTAAATGCGTCTACATCATTGCTTGCGACATATGACTTTATTTTGGCAATCTCCGTGCCAATTTCTTGTATGCTTTTATGGTTTACCATATAACATAAGTCGCTTTCATTATTATCCCAATGATATTGTAAATTATCCACTAAAAGTGACATCTGCATTGTAAGCAAGCTTTCATCGTATTCAAGCTGCTTTTCAAGTTGCAAGCAATCATATTGTGTTTGAGTTAAACTTTTGTTTACATATACGTCTTCAATGACGCATATTGCAACTAAAAACAAAAAAATCAAACTAAAATTTATGTAATGAAATATTTTCATGCGGGAATCACCTCGCATGAAATACTTTTTCCTTCCCCTTCCATAAGTTGAATATAGGCGCTGCCAGTTTTATCCATAGTCAGCACTAAAACGTCTTTTATCTTTTTTGCACCATTTTGCTGCGTTATGTTTTTAATTTTCTCTTCATCCATCCCAGCAAGTTTCATATTAGCTTGAATAATTTTACCTTCACTGACAAGAGTGATAGGAATCAAACTATCATCCTCTTTCAGCCCTAGTGCACCATTTGTCGCCGGTGTATATTCGGCTTTTGGCATAACGCTCACCTTACCGCTCGTTTCCATGATGGCGTATTGCACTTCTGCTATAGAAAAATACCCACAATTTCTAAGCGCAGCCAAGATATCATCGATGGTTAAATTCAGCTGTTTCATTGCTTTATAATCAAGCCCTTTAGGATTAATAATAATTACGGGTTTCCCGCTTACAATTCGCGAAAACGTCACACTTTTTTTAGTAAGAAGCGTAATGATAAAATGTAATATTGATAGAGTTAAAAGAGGTATAATGCCATGAAGCACTGGCACTGACACCTCAGCCATAGGAATGGTTGCCAAGTCTGCAATTATCAGCGTTAAAACAAGTTCAAATGGTTGCATTTGACCTATCTGGCGTTTACCCATCAATCTAAAAACGAGCAGCACAATTAAATATATAATAATTGAACGCGCAACTATTGTAAGCATAAAAATAGTATAAACATTTTTAAAAATTTAATTCACTGCTTGCTTTTTTGATCTTCTTTTGAATTTAAACTTTGATTTAGCCATATACAAGAAAGATTGAATATCCATAATGCCAGTGACAGCGCATAAAAGAAGAAAACTTCCTACTCCCACTGTCCCACCAATACAAAGAGTGATAAAAAGAGGGAATACATAACTCGCAAGAGAAGCAATAAAGCTTGTAAGTGCTGCGCAAGGAATAATCAGAAAAGCCATAATGCAAAGAGGTTTTAAAATATGCAATTTAATTTTAAGTTTTCGTTTTAACATTACAAAATTTAAAACGGCTGTAACTATAAAGCTTATTCCCATGCCATAGATAAGAGCGTTGATTCCAATGAGTGCTGGCAAAAACCAAAGTGCGAAAAACATAAACACTGCACCTATTACATAATTGGTGAAAGACTTTACTTCCATTCCGAGAGAGTTTAATAATGCTGAGGATATGTTAGTAAGCCCCAAAGGTACAAGCACCCATGCAGCTTGAGCAAGCAGCGTTCCGCTAAGCGCGTTATCAAATATGAATAAGCCCGCCATTTCTCCTAGTGCCAGATAAACAGGCACAAAAAGGCAAGACACAAAAAGCGAAAAAGTGATGGAAGTGCGAACTCGGTTTTCTATATGCGATTGATTGTTTTGCGCTACCGCTGTAGAAATGTCTGGAATTAACGCAGTTGAAAGTGAGCCAATAACAGTAGTCGGAACAAACAATAGAGGTAACGTCATTCCTACAGCAACTCCATAAATAGACATTGCTTGAGATGGAGTATATCCAATAGCACTCAACCTTGCGGGAATTATAAGTGCGATCAAAGGCTGTAAAAAACTTCCTGCCACACGTATACCAGTTATAGGCGTAGACTGCTTAAAGAGAGGCACAAACACTTTTCTTGAGGGCTTGCCAAGCTTACCGCCATAGAAAAAGTATAATAGTACTACAAATATCATGGAAAACAGGCAGGCAATTGTTAAACTTAATGCAACCGAGGTGGCATTTTCAATCACACTGAAGCCTGCACCTAATATTAAAACGCAGATAAAAATGCGAACAATTTGTTCGTAAAGTTCTGATATGCAAAGTGCAAAGTAGTTGTTTTGCCCCCAAAGAGCTCCTCGAAAAACGCTATAAACTGCTGAGAATACAAGGCTGGGTAAAAGCACAATTAAGATTTGAACACAGCGTGCATCCGTGAAAAGCCCCGCAAATATATTTTTAAAAAGGAAAACTATCAAACATAAAAGGACGCTTAAAATTATAGTGAAGATAAGTGCCACTGAAACAAGAACTGCTTCTGATTTTTTTTCATTTTTAGCGCGATATGAAGCGCTCATACGAGAGATTATTAAAGGAATTCCGCTTGACACTATCGTCAATAGCACCATAAATACGGAAAATGCAGCTTGATAAATCCCCAAGCTTTCCGAGCCAATCGCTCGTGAAAGAAATATTCTAAATATAAAACCTGCTACTCGTGTCAAGGCAGAAAAAAAGGTGATAAGGACAATAGTTTTAAATAGTGATTTCATGTTTTCTCCTAGATATATTTGTATTAAGTTTGTCCTGAGTTTAATACAATATCTTAAGAGGAAATTATGAAAAAGATAAAAGACGATATTTACGTAGTTAAAAATGGCGATACTTTGGCTTCAATTGCAAAAGCTTATAACGTTAATCCTACCTTTATATTACTTGCAAACAATTTAACACCAAAAATGATTTGCGAAGGCACAGTGCTATATATTCAGCATTAATTTTTCTTTTTAAATAATTTTGCCAATCTGCTTTCTATTTGTAGCTGATATTTGGTGGTTAAAAATATACTAACTATAGCGACAACGGCAATTAAAATCCATGCATAAATTCCCCAGCCTTCATAGGGAATTATCTCTCCGCTTGAAAAGTAGGACATCAAAAATATACCAATAGTGCGCGTGACAAATTGAGTTGTCATAAAAAACAGCCAGCTCATATTTGTAAGCCCCGCGACTAGACACAATACATCATCTGGAAACAAAGGTAAAAGCATCATAATTACAAAACTATATTTGCCTTTACTTAAAAATTTCACCCATTTGTCGCAAGTCTTTTCGCCCACCATGAAAATCACAAGTTTTCTACCAAAAGTTCTGCCTAAAAAAAATGCAAGTGTGCTGCCTAAAAGTATTCCCGCAAGGCTCAAAAGCGAGGCTTCAAAAGGTCCATAAATTAAAGATCCCGCGATTACTACAGCACTTGCAGGCAGCGGAATAAAGGTAACCTGTAAAAACTGCAAAAGTACAAACATGAATCTGCCCCAAAAGCCTAAATCTAATATAAGTCGTTTAACTTTTTGAACAGAATTTATGCTTTCCCACCAACCAGTAAGTTTTAACATAAGAAAGATTATGCCAAAAAACGCAGCTATACCTAAGATAACTAACAAAGACCTCAAAATTTTCTGTTTTTTGGATAGTTCCATATTGATATTATAAGTATAAAAAAAAGGATTATGCTGAGTTTGTAACAGCTAATTAATACAAATTTTTGCAAAACTTTCTTTTAAATTGGTTCAAATTAAAGTTGTATTATTTCAAAATAACTTCATTGACAAGCAAAAATAACATAAAAAAGTGGTTACACCTTTTTAAGGGTATAACCATCTTTTCCATCTAACACTTCATAGCCTAGTTCCAAAATGCGTTTTCTTAAAGTGTCTGCTTTGGCAAAATCTTTATTAATTTTAGCTTGCCAGCGCTGTGAAGCCAATTCTTCAACTTCTTTACTACTTTCTTCCACTTTAATATTACCAAACATTAAACCTAAAACATCTTTTATTATGTGATTTATTATATAGTTTGCTTCTTTAAGTGCTTGCATATCCTTTTCTGTCAAATAGATTTTGCATAGTTTCATTAATTTGAGAATTTCAGCAAGGCATACTGGAGTATTAAAGTCGTCATCCATTGCCGCAATGCAGGCGTCATAAAGTCCAGCGAGTTTTAAAGGTTTAACCTCTTCTGAAGTTACGTTTTGTACAGCTAAAATAGTCTCTTGCATTTTATCAAACTGCTTTTTAGCACTTGAAAGCGCATCATCACTAAAATCTACCACACTTCGATAGTGAAATTGCAAAATGAAAAATCTAACAACCATAGCACCATAATTTGCAAACAATTTATCAAGCGACATTGAATTTCCCAAAGATTTGCCCATTTTAGTGCCATTTACTGTCACTAAGTTGTTATGCATAAAATAATTCATAGGAACACAGCCAGTGAGTATATCACCTTGCGCGCATTCGCATTCATGATGAGGAAACATATTATCTATGCCTCCGCCATGTATATCGAATTTATCACCTAAAAATTTGCGCGCTAGCACACTGCACTCAATATGCCACCCAGGGCACCCCACTCCCCAAGGGCTTTTCCATTTCATAAGGGTTTGCGGACTTACCGCTTTCCAAAGCGCAAAATCCTCTGGATGCTTTTTGTCGGAGGCAATATCAATGCGTTCGCCGCTGACAGTTTCACTAAGTTTGCGGTTGGAAAGTTGACCATACTTTGGATATTTATGAACATCAAAATATACATTCCCCTCTTCTGTCACGTAAGCATAGCCTCTATCAAGAATCTCCTCGACCGCGTCAATAATGTCAGAAATAAAGCCCGTTGCTCGCGCAGATATACTTGGCCTTAAAATGTTCAGCGCATCCATAGCCTCAAAATACTCACATTCATACTTGTATGCAATTTCGTAAGCGTCCAACTTTTCCAGTTTCGCTTGTTTTGCAATTTTATCTTCACCCTCATCGCCATCGCCTACTAAGTGCCCTACGTCAGTGATATTTTGTACATATTTAACTTTATAGCCTAAAAACTTTAAATATCTATGCACGATATCAAATGAGATATAACTTTTTGCATGCCCTAAATGTGGGGCGCCATACACAGTAGGCCCACAAACATACATTCCCACATATCCTGAATGTAATGGTGTAAACTCTTGTTTACGTCTAGATTTTGTATTATATATTTTAAGCATAATTATCCTCTAACATTATATATGTTTCAAATTCGTTTATTGAGAAAGTCTGAAAGCACGTCAAGCGCTCTGTCTACTTCGGGGTTACACGTTCCTAAAACCTGCGAAATATTGTCTTGACAAGCTTGTAAAAGAGTTTTCCCTTTTTCCGTCAAGCGAAGCACTCTACAGCGCCTGTCGATTTCTGCATTAGCAATTTCCACAAGCCCCTCTTTTTCAAGTTCAGCACTCATGAGAGCAAAATTGGATTTTTTAATACCTATCTTTTCAATAATCATGCTTACAGATAAATTTTCATATAAAGAAGCAAAAAAAAGAATTTTCAGCTTAAGAGAACTGATATTTTTTTGTTTTTTCATTAAATTTTCTGCTAACGCCTCTATTTCTAGGAGTTTTTTTGCCCGTTCCATAATATCTAATCTTAGTATACCTAAAAAAAAAATTAGTTGCAAGCGTTTTGCTTGCTTTTTCGATATAAAAAGCATTAAAATATAACTATGCAGATAGAAGGCGTGATTGAAGAGATTATTTTCCGAAATGAACAAAACGGTTATTCTGTTATAATAGTTGACCAAAATGGGACTATGGTGACCGCAGTCGGCAAAATGATTTCCACAAATATAGGTGAAAATATATCTATGGAAGGAGAATGGACTAAAAGCAAGTATGGAGTTCAATTTTCTTTTTCCACCTATGAGATAATTATGCCCACCTCGCTTACAGGAATAGAAAAATATCTGTCCTCGGGGCTTATCAAAGGCGTAGGCCCTGTCACAGCAAAAAATATTGTCAATCATTTTAAAGAGCAAACTTTTGACATCATTGAAATGTCCCCCTCCTCACTTGCTGAAATTAAGAACGTCAGTATGAAAAAAGCTTTGGAAATTGGCGAGAAATTTAAAGAGCTTAAAAAACTTCAAAACTCTGTAATGTTTTTACAAAAATACAATATCAGTACAAATATGTCCATGAAGATTTATGAAATTTACGGAGATAAAACCATTGATGTCGTAAAAACCAATCCATATAGACTGGTTGAAGATGTTCAAGGCATTGGCTTTACGACTGCGGATAAGATTGCTAAAAATATCGGCATTCCTCATACTAGTGAGTTCCGCGTGAGGGCTGGCTTATTGCACGCTATGAATAACTCAATAGAAAAAACTGGTAATACCTACCTCCCTAAGCCTATGCTTTTAAATATTGCCGCCAGCGTGCTTGAACTAAACTATGAAGAATATAAAGAAATGTACACCTCTGCCCTTGATAATCTGATACTTGACAAAACTTTTAAAACTATGTGGCGAGATAATACTGAGATTGTCATGCTTAGCCAGTACTATTTTTACGAAAATGCAGTAGCGCAAAAATTAAGCCTTTTAAATCGTTCAGTTAACAATGAAAAGTATGATGTGTCGCACGAAATTACACATTTTGAAGAAAAAAATAAGATAATTTTTCATGAAGAGCAAAAAAATGCAATAATTAACTCGATTAACAACGGCGTTTCTGTGATTACTGGAGGTCCAGGTACTGGAAAAACGACGATAATCAAATGTATAATTGAAATCTTGGCACAACATAAAAAGGACTTTATGCTGCTTGCGCCTACTGGCAGGGCTTCCAAACGACTGGCTGACAGCACAGGCTATGAAGCCAAAACAATCCATCGCGCGCTTGAAGTTGGCAAGATGGAAACTGGCAGATTTATTCATAATGAAAACAACCCCTTTGAAACTCATGCTGTAATAATAGATGAGGTTTCAATGGTGGATATCGCACTTATGAACCATCTTTGCAAAGCACTTCCGCGCGATTGCAAACTCATCATGGTGGGCGATAAAGACCAATTGCCAAGCGTGGGCGCAGGAAATGTACTTGACGACATTTTAAAATGTGGCAAAATTAATGTTTCCATGCTGACAAAAATATATCGACAAGCCGACAATAGTTTAATTATTTCAAACGCTCACCTTATAAACTCTGGGAAAATGCCAATCATAGACAACTCTTCACAAGACTTCTTTTTTGAAGAGCATTCCGATTTACTCCAAATTAAAAACTCAATTATAGAACTTATTACCTCACGACTTCCCAAATTTACCAAACTGCAGCCCGTGCAGATTCAAATATTAGCTCCCCTCAAAGCGGGCGTATGCGGAATTGACAATCTTAATAAATCTTTGCAAGAAAAATTAAATCCGCCCTCTGTTTACAAGCAAGAGCTTGTTATTGGCGAAAACATATATCGCGAGGGCGATAAAGTTATGCAAACCGCAAATAACTATAATCTCATCTGGAAAAGGTTAAATGGTTTTATAGAAGAAGAGGGAGAGGGCGTCTATAATGGCGATATAGGATATATAGATAAAATAGACTTTCAAACCAACGAAGTCACTGTAAACTTTGAAGATGGGCGCATTTGCGTTTATCCTCGTACTGATATAAGTCAGCTAACCCTTGCTTACTCCATCACTATTCATAAAAGCCAAGGCTCTGAATTTGATGTCGTAGTTATCCCTTGCATCGCAGGCCCCAGCATGATTCTGACACGTAATCTTATATATACCGCTGTGACTCGTGCAAAAAAAATGGTGGTATTAGTGGGAGAAAAAGCCAACCTCAAACGAATGGTAGCAAACAATTATACTGTGCAACGTTTTACGCTATTAAAAGACTTGTTAATCTCTAACGACGAAAAAATAAACGAATTATTTAATTAAACTTATGACTTTGAAAAATATTATAATTAAAACAAAAGATAAATTATGTGATATACTTTACCCTAATGGTCTAAAGTGCATTTTTTGCGGAAGAGATATCTTAGATTTTGAAAACAAACCATATTGTGAACATTGCGAAAAACTCGGGCTGCTAAATGTAGGGCACAAATGTGAGCGCTGCGATATGATAATAAAAGAAGGGAATATTGTATGCGACTTCTGTGGAATACGATCTAAATGTTTTGACAAGGCATTTTGCCCTCTAAATTATGAGGGCTATGCCAAAAACTCAATACTAAAGTTTAAAAATGACAATGCGAGATATCTTGCAAAGCCTTTTGCAAAATTGATATATCAAAGATTAAAAGAAGACAATATTAAAATAGATATTATTCTTGCCGTGCCTATACATGAAAAAACAAGGAAAAAACGAGGGTATAACCAGTCCGAATTACTTGCAAGAGAACTTTCTGTGCTGTTAAATAGACCATACCTACCTATTTTAGAGAAAAATAAACAAACACAAGATCAAAAAAAGTTACCCTACCGTGAAAGATTAACAAATGTAGAGCAATGTTTTGTATTAAAAGATAAAAATGCAATCAAAGGTAAAAATGTTTTAATAGTTGATGACGTAATGACCACATGTGCAACCTTGAATGAAATATCCAAACTTTTAGTCAGTTATGCTGATATGATATATGTTGCAGCAATAGCTAGAGATAATTTACAATAAATTTTGAAAAAACGCTTGACAGAGCATTAGTTTTTTCGTATACTTAACGAGTACCTTAAAAAATGCCCTCTTGGTCAATCGGTTAAGACATCGCCCTTTCACGGCGGAGTGAGGGGTTCGACTCCCCTAGAGGGTACCAAAAAATACTCGCGTATGCGAGTCTTTTTTATAAAATTATTTACTTGCTATCATTTCTCTTTTTCATTTGACAAAAAGTGGCAAAAAATGCTAGAGTGAGATAAGAGGTATATAATGTTTGAAAAAGAAATGAAACTTGGCATCAATCTTATTCTAAAAGCAGGCAAGATTGCAACTGATGGAAAATTTAAAACACATGACAAAGGCAAGTTTGATATTGTCACCGATAAAGATTTAGAAGTGGAAAAATTCATCATTGAGCAGATTAAAAAGAAATTTCCTAAAGATAACATTGTCAGCGAAGAAACAAATTATGAAAAGAAAATATCCTCACGAAGTTGGGTTATTGACCCTATTGATGGCACTGTAAACTTCGCAAACGGGCTTCCCGAATGGGGCGTGCAACTCGCCTTTGTAGACCATGAAGAAACCCAGTTCTCAGTTATATATTTGCCTAAATTTAATCTCCTTTTCACTGCAAAAAATGGAGACGGTGCTTATTGCAATTTTAAACAAATAAATATCAATCCAAATGTTGATTTAAAAGATGTCGTAATTAGTACTGGCGATATTAAGCCATCAGCTGCGCACAAAAAAGCATTTAACGATTGTTTAAATAGTATAGAAAATAAAATACTAATCTCACGTAAACATGGCTCTGCTTGTTTTGCATTGTCTATGGTTGCAAACTCTTGTTTAGGCGCTTGCTTTGCGCCAATACACACGCCTTGGGACTACTTACCTGGCGAGCTTATCGTCAAAGAATCTGGTGGACATGTGATACACGAAACATACAAAACGGTTGAATACTCTATAGCCGCTGCCAATGAAAATATTGCAAAATTCATTCAAACTGAATTTAAAAAAGCTCTCTAAGGTGCTGTTCAAGCACCTTTTTTAATTTCAGGTTTTCAAGTTTATTTTAAATGTCCACTTTGCGACACACTGCTGCGTTTAATTAAAAAACTCCAATGCGATCACTTGTGCAACTCAAGTTGCCTTTTGTTTTTTTATGCCTATTCTTATTTGCTTTACAAAAGTTTTTATTTTAAGCAAGGTTATTAAAGCGTATTTTCTTTTAATTTAACATCTTCAAGCTTAACTTTATAAACCTGCACTTTTGCCCCCTCTTGCCAGGTTAACTTTATTTCAAACTCTGACGTATTTTCCTCAATTAAAGGATAAATTGTAAATCTTGCCACTTTACTGCCGTTAACTTGTGTATAAAATTCTCCGCCGCCTATATTTTGATCTAAATATTCAAGGCTTCCACTTTCAAGTTCGTTGACACCGCTTGGTGCAACGAAAGTAAGTCCAATACGATTCCCTGCCTTATCCCAGCCTTTCAAAATGTCTTGCTCATAATATTCTATCTCACCGCTGATTTTGATAAGCTTTGCCTCCTTATTATACTCAAAAACAATATCTTCGCCTAACAAAGTTTTATCCAAAGACACCTGCGCTGTATCTAAAGTGCTGCCACACCCACTTAATTGCAAAGCAAAAGTTAATACAAATGCAATAACAGCCAATTTTTTCATAAAATACTCCAGTTTATTTATTAATGCAAAAAAATTTAGCTATTATTCATCTTTGTCATTTTTCATAAGTTGTACTTTTAAAACATCAGAGCGTTTTATTGAATATCTTGAAAAAAGCGTTATGGAAACAGCCAAGGCTATACAGCAGCCAAAAAAGACGATAATCCCTAGACCATTTTGCACTGACATGGCTTGCACAGGCTGTGTACTATCAAATTTTACGACATCTAATAAAAAGCCTATTACAAGCAATGAAAGCGAATTGGCAAGATTGTAGGTAAAAGTGAAAAATCCCGAATAGGCGCCCGCATTATTTTTACCCGTCTTATACATCTCAAGTGTAACCACATCTGCATACATACTCATAGGCAAACTGTACATAGCCCCCGCTCCCAAACCGCAAAAGATAATGCAGGGCAGCACATAGAAAAACATTACATTTGGATTAGCATAAGACCTAAATAAAAATGTCAAAGTGGTAAGCGCAATGCCTAAAACTATTAAAGACAAAGATATAATGAGTGCTCTTTTCTTATCTAAGCGTTTAGAAACATAAAGCCAAAGCGGCTGCGAAGCAATTGCACCACCAAATAAAGCAATCAAAAGAATGGAAATTTGAGGACTTGCAAAATGATAACAATAGGTAAAAAGATGCATACCAACTGAAGTTAAAAATGCGGAAGCAATAAGTGCAGCCGAATAGCCGAGTATAACAGAACGAAAATCTCTTTTTTTCAAAACCTCAAAATAGCCTGACATAAGTTTACCAAGACTGAATTTTTCTTTTTTAAAAGACTGCATAACAATTTTGTTATGCTTTTGAGCATGTCTAATTGTGCCAAGTGTGACAAGCGTTCCACAGATTAACACCATTGCAGAATTGACATAGGCAATATTTATATACCCCTCTTGACTGAACTGAGTTTGAATATTAAGTGATAAAGACGGCATAAAAATATACATTAAAATACTAGGCATAATCATGCCAATAATAGAAAACATCGTTTTAAAACTTTGCACTTTTGACTGCTCGTTATAATCGGGAGCAAGATCAATGCCTAGTGCAGAATATGGAGTTCCGAAAAAGGTGTTTGCAGTTTCAATAACAAGCATGGATAAAAGCAGCCAAAGAAACTTTCCCACTTGTCCAAAAGAAGCCGGCATAGACCAAATCAAAATATTTGCAAGCGCGATTGCAAACGATCCGAAAAACATATATCCCAATCGTCGCCCAAAAAATTTGTTTTTAGTGTTATCGGAAAGATACCCTACAAAAGGATCGCTAACGCCATCCCATAGGGATGCGATAGCCATGGCAATTCCGACAAGCGTTCCTGAAATGCCCATAACACTGGTCCCAAAAAACATGATAAAATTGCCAAGAGTGTTTCCCATACAACCATACCCAAGGCAACCAATTCCATAACTTAATTTGGCCAAAAATGGCAACTTGTCCCTATTTTTCACTAATTTAATCTATGCATACTTTAAACCTGATATGAAAAAAGCAGTAAGAAATACTGCTTAATTTATTGATAAAGTTATTTTGATTGTATGACGTCAGTTTACTCGTCCTCTTTTGGTTTTTCTTCTTTAAAAGGCTCAGGATACAAAAGTCTTTGAGCAATTTCAAAACGACCGAGTTCATAGCGATAAAGCTCTTTACAATAATGCTCTATCGTGTCAATGATTTCTTGACTTTCTTTATTCCATTTTTCTGAAGTCGGAAGTTTTAAAGTAAAGCCATTTCTTTTAACTTTTTTACCAGTCGTAATATCTTTGTAAACTGCTTCTTCATATAATAGTACGCCTTCATAGCCTGTGCCGCCATGAATAAAATACTTTAAGCCTTTGACATCAATTTGAATTTTAGGTATTGTTTGACGTACAACTGAAACCAGGTCTATAGTAAACGCTCCAGAATAGGCATTTGCTATTGCATTAGCAATTTGCACAGGAAAATTTTTAGGCTCTTCATTTGAATGTACTTCTGACAAGTTAAACTTCTGTCCTGGACGTTTGTATCCCTCTGATAGAGTGCTAATTTTTCTCACTTTGAAGTATGCATCCTTACCTTCAAATTGTTTGCTTATTACAAGGCCGGCATTGGAAAGCATATTACTTTTGACATCATAAATAATTTCTTTACCTGCAAAAGGTCCATCTAAAGAAATTCTGAAATAGTTCAGATTTTTATCCATTTTCTCAATAACTTTTTTATAATTTTTACGAAGCAAATGATAATGAACTTTTTTATATTTTTCAGCTTTAAGCTTGCTGTTTTCTTGCATAACTCACCTCTATTAAATATAGTTTACATAATTCAAAGCAAAAATGCAAATGTTTAAGTGGTTAAAATTATGAACATAATTATTTCAAGGAGGAAAAAATGGATTTTCAAAAAAGTAAAACTAAAGAAAACTTAGCACGCGCCTTTGCGGCAGAATGTCAAGACGGAGCAAGATATCAATTTATGGCAAAAGAGGCTATGAAAGAAAGTTTGTCCAATATAAGCGACCAATTAAAACAACTCGCCAAAAATGAAATGGCACATGCAATGCGATTTTATGAACTCATGCTTGAACATTGCCAAGGCAAAGAAGATAATGTACCAATTGAAGCTGGCTATCCGTTTGAACCGTCAGCGCTTAAGGTTAGTTTAAAAACGGCCTCCACTATAGAAGAATATGAAGCCAAAAATATCTATCCTAGTTTTGCAAGAGTTGCGCAAGACGAGGGCTTTATGGACATTGCTCAGGCGTTTAAACTGATTGCAGAAGTTGAACAAATTCATTTTCAAAAACTTTTGTCGCTTGCAAATATGTATAAAGGCGGAAAACTTTATAAAAGCGCAAACAAAATGCCATGGACCTGCGGCAACTGCGGCCATAAGCATGAGGCTAAAGAGGCTTGGAAAAACTGTCCGCTTTGCGCTTACCCTCAAGGCTATGTAATTATATCGATGAATGAATAAGAATGATTTAAGAAAGAACAATGAATTAAGCTTAACTTAATATTTGAAATCAATGTGTTTTTCTAATATCTATCCACATGTTTTAATCGAGTGTTATTCAACAATAAAAAATCCCCGATTGGGGAATTTTTTATTGAATAATATCTTTAAAGCTGTTTCCGAATTTAAAATTAGGCACTTTGCAAGCCGGAATTTTAACCTTTGCTTTTGTAAGAGGATTAATACCCTCCCTCGCAGCTCTTGTTTTTACTTCGTAAGTGCCAAAGCCTGCTATTTGAATTTTTTCACCTTTTTTTAGTACGTCAGCAATTGTAGCTGCCATTGCATCAAAGGCAATACCAGCATCCTTTTGAGTGAAGTTTGCTTTTTCAGCGAATGCTTTAATAAACTCTGCTTTATTCATTATATCATCTCCTTTTTATTCACGGCAAATACCTTGCCTTGTTAGATTTATTGTAACATATTATTGCCTTATCTCCAAACAAATTAACTATTTATGCAAAAAAATCACATATAACTTGCCAGAAATAATCTACATAGCCTTTAAAGATTATTGCCCAAAGTTGATTTTGATTTTTAACCATGCCTGCACGCGGAAGTACAAGCCTTGCAACTGCCACAACTTGGCTGGTTCTAAAGGTGCCCACATAGCGAGAATCCATACTAACTTGTCTGTTATCTCCTAAAAAGAAAAATTGACCTGGCTGAATTTGATAATAATACGCACCATCGGCTTCTTTAGTTAAATTTTTACCTTTGGCAATGAATTGATTGTAAAAATTACCTTCATATTGAACATTCTGATAAGTCGTTTCGCTAATTCCGCTTGTCCACTCTGCATAACCATTTATATAGTCCTCTTGCAAAACTTCAATAGTATCGCTATCCTTATATATAAGGCTGACATGATAAAAACCATCGGTTGCATCTTTCTTAATGCTGATTTTATCGCCCTCCATAGCAATCACTCTTTTAATCCAAGTGCTGTCTTGCCCATCTGGCTGAACAATTACAACATCTCCATATGTGAAACCGCAATTTTTCTGAACTAACACGCCATCACATACCGTACCAGACGGCGCCCCTTGATTTATACCGGGCTCCATAGATGTGCCACGAACTGGGAAGAAACTAAAGTTAAAATAAACCCAAAATCTAAAACCCACAAACGCTAAAACAGCAAAGAAGATAAACACAGATAAACAATATATCCATGTAACTTCTTTTTTTTCTTTCTTTTCAAGCTTTGTTTCTTCGAAAATAGGAAACTTATTCTCCATTTTGCATCCTCTTTGAAAATTGACAACCACAATAGTTTTGTCTATAAAGATTGTACTGCCGACTTAAATCTATGCTTTTTTTGTAGCCATCTTGTTTTTTAAAATTGCCATCAATAAAAGGTACTTCTTGTACTTTTTCTATTTCCTTACCAATGCTATTGATTACGATGCTATTTTTATGGGGGCTTACTGTCAACGTGGTAGCAAAACAATCAAAGCCTCTTAACTTAGCCTCTTTGGCTGTTCTATCAAGGCGCAATTGAAAACATAAACTGCAACGAGCGCCGCCCTCTTTTTCTTTTTCATAACCTTTGACAAACTGCAAAAACTCCTCGGCGTTATAACCGACCTCTAAAACAGGAACATTTATTGCGCTGCAGAAGCGTTTTTGCTCATTAAGCCTAAGCTGATATTCTTCGTTCGTGTCAATATTAGGATTGTAATAAAAAATAGTAATATCATAAGAGTCTTTTAAAACATTGATGACATGGGTGCTGCAAGGCCCACAGCAACTATGAAGTAATAGTTTTTTCATTCTACCGACCTCAAGATCTTAATTACCTCTTGTAAAATGTGCTCACTCTTAATGGAATTTTTAATATCGCCATCAAAACTTGAAAGCCCAAACATAAAGCATGCCAAACAATCTCCACAATTGACAAAAATTTGCGTAGTAAAAAGCTTATCTTGCATGCCTTTTATTATATAAGTTGGCAATACAAATTCGCCTACTTTCAATTGAAACTTGCCTGCAAGCTGATATTTTTGAGTCAAAGTCGGATATTTGGCTATAAGACTGTCATAATAGGTAAAAAAATCATTAGGGTCACGCTGGACCACAAAGAGCGAAATTACCTCACCTTGGCTAGATACATAATTTTCAATGTTTGTCATGCCTTGACCATTTGGCAAACTGTAAACCTCATCTGTTACTTGCCAAGTCTTAGGCAAGTCAAAGGACATCTCATTAAGCTGTTCAATCGTTCGTTTCATATTATCTCCAAACTAAGTATGCCACGAAACTTAAGCTTTGTCAATCAAAAAGCATTTATCGCATAAAGCATAATGTCGTTTACATGTCCACTTGTAAGCATATAAACTAAGATTTTACCATCTCGCTTATAGGTTACAAGATTTTGGTCCTTTAAAAGTTTAAGCTGATGCGATATTGTAGTTTGATTAATACCTAAAACATTGGATAAATCGTTGACACACATATCCATCATAGATAAACAAGACAAAATTTTAATTCTAGTTACATCAGAAAAGTTTTGAAAATAATCAGCAAGCTTAAACATATCCTGTTCGGCAGGTAATGCCCCTATTATATCTCTTTTATTGCGCTCGTTTAATAACAAAAATTTATTTTCCATAATACACTTTTTTCACACCTTTTTACATAAATTTCATATATATTTTTGTAGCAATTAAATTTTGCCAAAAAACAAATGACAAAATCAAGATAAATTTTGTTTTTAAAAACATTATTTTGATGTATTTTTAAATTTTTTGTTGAAAGGAGATGTTTATGAATTTTTCACAGGATATTATGCTAGTTTTATTATTGTCAGTGTTGTCCTCTGCAACTAATACTGATCTTAATAATAACACCAATTTCTTGCTTCTATTATTGCTAGCACTTGGCGGATTCAATAACAATGGCGGCTGCTGCCCAAATACTTGTCCAAATGCAAGCGCTGCAAGGTTTTTCTAATTAAATAAGCTAAATAGTAATATTAAAAGCCAGACTACAAATTAAAAATAAAAACTAGGTTGCAAGTGCAACCAGTTTTTTAGTTTCTCAACCACTCATTGTCATTTCGAGTGGCTTAGCCACCTAATAGTGGAGACATCTCTGCCACCGCATGTCATTTCAACCAAAGTAAGCAAGGCGAACGTAGCGGAAAAATCTGATCTTTTTCGTGTCATGTTGAGCTGAGCCGAAAAATCTCATCCGATTGTCATGTCGACCAACGCGGAGACATCATTTAACTTCAAAACCTTGAGATTTCTCCGTTTCTTGCCGCGTTTGTCATTTCGACCGAAGCGTTTCCGAGATTTTTCGGATAATGCTCAAAATAGCAAGCGAAAACGCAAAAATTGAGAAATCTCAAAAAAACAATTTAATAGCATAAAAAAGCTGATTAAATCAAAATTAATCTGCTTTTTATTTGTAATAAATCTCTAAAAAATCCCCTAATCAATATTAAATAAAAAATATATAATAAATAAAATAAAAAAAATAAAAAATATTGTAAAATTATTTGGAAATTATTTTTTTTTATGATAACATAGTTTTATAAAATAAATTTAAGGAGGTAATGAACATGATGGGGGGAGGATAAACGTACTCTCAAAATTATTAACTGGATGAGCGGATTTGTTTCCAAAAATTAAAGACATTGCCGGAGAACGTCCAACCAATGTATCTGACTACTCATGGATGGGACAAATATTTGACACAATATCCATTGTGTTATACATCGTTATGGGAATTGTAGGTGCAGTTGGAGCGATTTACGCAATTTGGCTGGGTGTTCAGCTTGCAAGAGCTGACGAACAATCTAAGCGCGATGATGCGAAAAAACATTTAATCACATGTTTAGTCGCCGTTGCTGTTACAGTTGTTCTTGTGTTATTCTTTAACTTGTTACTACCAGAAATAGTAAAAGCATTTATGGGCGGATGTGTTTATGGCGATTTAGTTACACAGGATAGCGCTGGCAAATGGCAATGGAACTAAACAAAAAAAACTCTAAAGTTAATAATTTATAAATATTTTTAGAAATTTGTCTAAAAATAATTTTGTGTATGCTTATCCTTATGATATACTCAACATGTAAATTATATTAAAATAAAATTTTGGAGGTTTTTTATGAATTTTCTTTCTAATTTATTGGGCTGGGCAAACTTGTTCCCACCTGAAAACAAAACTTATGGCTGGATGGGACAAATTTTTGGAACAATTAGTATTGTTCTATACATCATAATGGGCATTGTCGGTGCCGCTGGTGCAATTTATGCTATTTGGCTTGGTATTCAACTTGCAAGAGCTGACGAACAATCTAAACGTGATGATGCTAAAAAACACTTAATCACCGCTTTAATCGCCGTTGCTGTTACTATTGTTCTCGTATTATTCTTTAATGAATTGATGCCTCTCATTGTTCAAGCATTTATTGGCCAGGACATTAATAATCCAACTAAACCAGGCGGATCTGACGCGGTTATTGGAATGTTTAAAATGCTTACCTTAAGATAACAAAATAAAACTCATCCCCTTTCGGATGAGTTTTTTTGTTGCAACTATTACCTTGTAATAAGATTCTTCCGAAAGCGTCAAAATGACATACATATGTTAAAGACAAAACCCGTGTATATCATGTTGAGCCACGAGCATAGCGAGTGAGTCGAAACATCTTTTTAGTTTGTTTGTGTACTAATGTCGTATAAAAGTTTCTTCGTGCTTTGCTCTCAGTCAGACAAAAATAAGAGTTTACCAAATTAGTTCTTAATTACTACACATCTAGGCTTCCATAATTACAAATTAAAAAAAAACTTAGCGAACTTGCTAAGTTTTTATTTGACCTATATAATCTGACGGAAGTGCTGCTTTAAGAATAAGCGGAAGCAAAACATTTATAAATAATACTAACACAAGCAAAACTGCAACGCCAATGATAGTGTTTTTTAAACGTTCAACTGCCTTTTTACGCGCATCATCACTTTCGCTTTTTGCAAGATTGATGCCAAGTATAATAGAATAAACAACACCCACGCCTCCGATAAGCGCTAGGATTGCATAAAGAATATATGGCAGTGTATCATATACATCGTTTAGCCAAGAATAAGGTCCAAGAAATCTAAAGTCAAGAGTTGACAGTAAATTTGAAATCATAATTAAAACTCCTATGCAATATTTTAACATAATAAAAGGAATTTTACAATTAATTTCATTGTAAAATTAAATAAATATTTAAAGTAAAGTAAAACTTCTTGCAAAATTATTAAATTTGTAGTACAATGCTTTGGCATGGAGAGTTGTCAGAGAGGTCGAATGTGCCGCTCTCGAAAAGCGGTAAGCCGCAAGGCTTCGGCGGTTCGAATCCGCCACTCTCCGCCACAAAAAATAAGTATGGACACACAAAAGAGAGTCCATGCTTTTTTTATATTAAGTATTTTAAATTGGTTTGTATCATAAAAGAAAAAGGACAAGCTTGGCTTTTATAGTTATGACAAAATCATAAATAAAGGTTTGTCCAATATTTGAGCATTTTTTAAACCTCCCGTACATAATATATAGTACGCAATCATTTAAAGCGCAATAGCTTCCTCATTGCGATAAAGATTGTTCTGCAACGTAGCCAGTCTCGCCTCAAAGCAGGAACTACACTACATAAGGGTGAAATAGTAACTTTATGTAAACAGAGACAAAAAAAATTTAATATATAGGAGATTTTATATGGAAAAGAACAATGCTAATGTAACAACACCTACTGAAGAAGAACTTTGTGGCTCAGAGAACATCCTTGATATCGTACACCTTAAAAATCTAGTAGATGACTTCTCAAAACTTTACAGCACTTCAGTTTGCACAAAAGTTGCAAAAGACAAAAAAGTTGCAGCAGAAAAACGTCTAATTGAAGCAATCCGTGCCAATCTTGACCGTTATAAAGGCTAAGAAAAGTAAAAGACTTTGCAATAACATCATACAAAACGCTTACTTTTATGTAAGCGTTTTATTAATATAAAATATACATTGCACGAAGTTTTGCTTTATATTTTTAAACGCAGTTAATAGCGCATTTCCGATGAACTACTCGCTACTTCCCAAGCATGTCACTTTTATCAACATAACTTGTATGTAAAAGTTTTTTCGCTAAATTGGAACAAGGAGCCTTTAAAAACTCTTGATATAACTCTTGTATTTCCTTGTTTTCATGAGCAGCGCGAAACTTAGAATTTTCGTCCATTTTTGTAAGTGCCTCGCTGCGATCATTTAATACAGTCATGTCGCTCATTCCAAGTTTTGGAGTTCCTCCTCCACCAAGACAGCCGCCTGGGCATGCCATAACCTCAATAAAATCATAGTGCTCGCCTTTTCGTATTTTGTCTATAATTTTATGCACGTTTGCACTACCCGAAACCACCGCAATATGTAATTTTTTATCTTGTATCTCTATATAAGCTTCTTTTATTCCCTTACTTCCTCTAAATTCAATAGGCTTTTGCAAATTTTGACCTGTCATAAAATAGTGCAAGGTACGTAGAGCGGACTCCATAACCCCACCACTTTTGCCAAAAATCACACCGCCACCACTAGCCTTGCCAAGAGGGCTGTCAAAATTTTCTTCTGCCAACGTTTTAAAATCTATGTTTTCTTGCTTTATAAGCTCGGCAAGTTCTCGCAGCGTTAAAACAATGTCTACATCGCGCAAAGGTTTATTATGAAATCTTCCACTTGCACACATTTCCACCTTCGCTATCTCTGCTTTCTTCGCTGTGCACGGTGTGATTGCAATACTAATTATATCTTCTGGTGCTATTTTCGCCATTTTAGCGAAATATGTTTTTATAATTGCACCTTGCATTAAAATTGGACTTTTGGCCGTAGATAAACTTTTAAGTATTTCAGGATAAAATATTTCTGCAAACTTCACCCAAGCCGGGCAGCAACTTGTAAACGTGGGAGGCATTATACCCTTTGTATTTTCCTCTCTCGCACCATTCAGTCTTTCTATAAGTTCGGTCGCTTCTTCCATGATGGTAAGGTCAGCCCCAAACGTGGTGTCAAATACATAATCTGCACCTAAACTTTTCAATGCAGCAACTATTTTACCCTCACAATTAAAGCCGCTTGGCAGGGCCAACATTTCGCCAAGCGCAACTCTAACCGCTGGAGCAATTTGAAAAATTACTGTTTTTTCCTTGTTTTTTAAGCAATTTTTCACTTTTTCAATGTCATTTTTATAATTTATAGCTCCCGTCGGACACTTTAGCGTACATTGACCACAATCTATACAAATGCTCTTACACTTAATCTTTTTACTATCAAACTTACCATATACGCCTTGACTTTTACATGCGAGTTTACAATTTCCACAATATACGCACAAATTCTCCTTTCGGCACAGACTTTGACTATCTTTATTAACATCAATATAAATAGGCTCGTCCCCCGCATCCGATTTAAATTCAACCACCCTAGGCTTATTATTTTCAATTTTTTCAAAATATGTTTTAGGCACGCCGCATTCCGGGCACGTCCAAGCAGCTGATTTTTTTGTAACATCCCCCATGTATTCATATCCGCAAATCTTACATTTAAAGCGCATTATTTCTCCTTATGTACAGCCTTATTTTACCACTAATGCGCAAAATCTCAAATTAAATATACATTTTATTTGCATAATTTTATTTTTTAATATACAATAATACTATGGATAACAAACACAAAGTCATAATTGATACCGATCCAGGTATTGACGACACAACAGCATTAATTTTTACTATGTTTGACGAAAGACTAGACGTCAAACTTTATGTCACAGTAAAAGGTAACATCAAAGTGGACATAGCAACCAATAACATGCTTCATTTACTTGAAAAGTTCGGCAAAAATACTCCGGTGGCTCGAGGTAGTGAAAAAGCGTTATTCCGTGATTCCGCTGACGCCGCATGGCTGCATGGCGAGCATGGAATGGGTCCAACTTACATTCCGCCTAAAGCCAAAACCCAGCCTATAAAAGAAGATGCGCTTAACGCTATGGCACGCATTATACGTGAAAATCCCCACGAAGTCACTCTTTTAATGTTTGGCCCACACACCAATATTGGAAAACTCTTATGGCAATATCCAGACGTAATACCTCTTATTAAACAAATCATATTTGAGGGCTTTGCACCTTTTGCATTACCCGGCTGGGGAGAACATATCTCGTTTAACATTAGCACGGATCCAGAAGCTGCGAAAATCATAATTGATAGCGGAATCCCACTTGTTATTATCCCCTCTGTGCTTGGACGCGAGTACACCCACCTCACACAAAATATGATTGAAGAGATTGGAACCATGAATGACACTGGTAAATTTTTGGAAGAAATTTATCAAACTTATTGGGAACATGGCTACCCAGACAAACGTATAGCAACAAATGACACTGATGCCTATCTATATTTAGTAGAGCCAGAGCTTTTTACCACCAAGCGCGTAGATGTGGCTGTAAGTTTAAATGAAGACGACATCCCTGGCAAAACTTATGCTACGCCGCACAGCGGAGGGAATGTAAAACTTGTAACTGGAGTCAATCGTAAAGCCTTTGAAAAAAGTTTTATGGCAAAAATTAGAATGCTTGACCATATAAAGCTTAAATAAAAGCCGCAAAAGCGGTTTTTATTTATTGTTAAAATATTTTTCGTTATATAAAATGCTGGGATGTTTAGGTTTTTCTTGCTTGGCCTTTTCATGATAACGCTTGGCAAGTCGCATTTTGCCTTTGCGATAATAACAAACACTTAACTGCAAATTGGGAAGAAAGCTATAGCAATCGCCTAGTACAAAGCCCCCTAATTTTACGTTGGGTTTGTTTAACCTTGCTTGACGATAACAATAAACTGCCTCATCTAATTGATTTTCGCTTAAAAACAAATTCCCAAGTTCGCAAAGCACTTCACTTCGAGGGCGTGCCATTGTAAAAGTTTTAACAAGCGACTCCTTTGCTTTTTGAAAGTCATTTTTTGCTTTATAACATTTTGCCAAGTTCAAACATGCCTCTATTTTATTTTCTATCCAGCCTTCCTTGATATTCAAAAACTTATTGAAATTTAATATTGCCTCATCGATTAAGTTGTTATACATAAGCTCACGTGCATAGTAAAACTGCTGCCTTGGCGAAAGTTTTTCGCCATTTTTTATATATTTTTGATAGATATTTAAGTTCCTATTGCTTTCGCCAGTTTTGACTTTTGCGTGATATATATTTATATCCATATATACAATCTTTCCACGAGGTACTATCACTTCATGAACGGGGTCTTCAAATTTGAAATTAGCACTGCGCTTTAGCACGCGTTCACGATAAAAAGAAAAAGTCGGCGTGTAATTTTCTTCATACCCTGTTACATATTTCAGCATTAACATGTCAATGTCGCTATGTTTTGATAGTTTGAAGTCCCAAAGCTTTAGTGCATCCTCTTCCAGCACTATATCATCTGCATCTAGCCACATCACATAATCACTACTTGCAAATGAAAATGCGTAGTTACGCGCCTTTGAAAAGTCATCTTGCCAGATATAATCATACACCTTATCTGTAAACTTTTTTGCAATATTTTTTGTATTATCAGTTGAGCCTGTATCAACCACAATAATTTCATCAGCAAAGCTTTTTACATTTTTAAGACATCGCTCAAGCACTGCTTCCTCATTTTTAACTATTAAACATACACTTATCGTATTCATATTAGCATGTTATGAAAATATTAAAAAAGTGTGCTGAATTTAAAATAAAAATTATTAAAAAATAATAATTTATAAAAAATAAAAATTTTCGCTTTAAAAAAATATTTTTTATCGCCTATTTCTAAGGGATATATGTATATTAATAAATAATTTATTTATTATAATATATATGCAAATTATTTTGTTTTTTACGTCTTGTGTGGTAAAATCTTTTTATCAAAATAAAAAGATTTGAGGTGGAATTATGTCTAAAATAAAAAAAATATTTAATTCGCTTTTATTAGGGATTTGTGCAGTTTCCATGGCAAGCGTGGGACTGGTTTTTTCTGATATAAAAATTCAACCTAAGGACGCATCAACTGACGCGCAAACCATACACGAACAAGTGACAAACAACTTACAAGAATTTGTTAAAATACAAACCACAGGAGAAAAAACAGAAGATGATGTTGTGTTTTTAATGAACAGCGACCACACTCTTTCTTTGTCCATAGCAAAAGATAACACCATCACAAACGCGGATAATAAATCAAATTACGCGTACATACCAAACTCTCAATTGAATAATGAATTGGATGTCAACGGAAACAAAAACATAAAAGAATATTATTACTTCAACTTTCCAAATTCATTGTCATTATACTATGACTCTACAAATTTAGATATAGATGATTCTGTAACTACTCTCGAAAATTTACTATCCTCCGAAGATATAAAATTATTTGCTGGCGAACATGAAAATGCCTTTCCGCTTCCAACTTATGACCTAACACCTCAAAAGCTTAACATTCAATTTAAGCTAAACCCTTCTCAAAGTGAGAATTGCAAAATTCTCACACAAGATAGCGTAGACAGCGAGGGTAATCCAATACAGGTAAAGACAAGCACGGTCAGCGTCAAACGCGAGGGCTGCTATACTCTTGCCATTCCAATGAGTTACTTTTATACAAATAATGGCGGTGAAACCTTTGTTACAACTTCCACTGTTACCTATTACACTTTTATGCTTTTTAATTACACATCTTATTATGATTCCGAATCTCAACTTCCTTTAGCCAATATGTCGAATGTTCATGAAGCGCTACTTTCTAATAGTACTTCTCATTCTAAATATTACTTCTACAACTACACTACAAGCGCATTGCCTGCTTTTAGTTATGACCCTAGCAAATATCAAGCTACCATTCAGTATACCGACACTGACAGCAAAACCGTGACAGCCATTGTCGACTGTAACACTCTTGCAAATACACCAACGCCTACCCTGATAGATTCTAATGGGCAGCAGCTAGCAAAACCTTTTGCTTATACCTCTTACAAAAAAATAAACGGCAACGATAATCTAACTTTAACTTTCCCAGAACTTGGGGAATACGATATCAGTTTTACTTTCTTATATAAAACTAACACTAGAATATTTGAAATTCCACTTAAAGCCAAAAATCAACGTCTATTAAATTTTGGATATCAAAGTTATTATACTGACTATTCAATGAAAGACGGACAAACCAATATTGCAGAAAGCAAACCTTTTAAAGGCGTATCCGAAGATAAATTGAATTTTATTAATTCGGCAGATATTACACCACTTTTGACAAATGAAAATGTAACCGTAGGAACAAAAGATAGCTATAGCGCGGAAGCGACAAAAGAGGCCGCGATAAATATAATCAATTCTACGAGTAAACCAAACTTCCCAGTATCTACAAATCAAACTCCAATTAAATTTATTACAAATGCAACTCTTACCGCAAACCTAGCAAACAGCAAAATTTACAGCTTAAGCAAAAATGAAAATAATTGGCAAGCGGACTCTGGCAGACAATTCGATGGGCTAAACCTAAATGAGGCTGGAACATATTTGGTGGTTATTGATTACACTTACAATCGATATCTTGCATCAAATGGAGTAGCGCAAAGCACTTTCCATCATCAACAGGTTTTTTTCTTCACAATTGAAAATACCGCTCCCACTATCACAACCGTGGATGAAACCGGCAAAGAAATAAAAACGCGAGGTTATACTAACAAAAATGTATACGTTGTGGACAACTCGGCTTCCTCACTTTACGATGCACAAGTCACTATAAAAATTAGTGCAACGAATTATCTTACAGGTGTGCAATTTTTACCAGAAACAGAAATTTCTTACTTTAAAAATCCAGCATTTGGAATTACATACTCTGAAAACTTGATCGTACCTGGAATGACAGATGACAATGGCAACGACTTAATTCAAACAGGAATTATGATTGATGCCTCCTCGCGCAACGCTTATCGTAATTCCACTTTTACAATTACAATATATTTTGCCAATTCAACCGTACCAAGCAGTTCAAGTTTTACAATTGACACAACGGATATTACCAACCTAGTCGCTAAAAATGTAAGTTATTCTACAAGTTCTTCTTACACAATAGGAAGCACTGTTACTAGCGATAAGAATAATGGCATTATGAGCGACCTTAAACGCAAAGCGACCGGCAAGACAGATGGTCCAATAGTATTTAGCTGGGAACATAAGGCAAGTGGCGCGCAAACCTATGGCTATTACAAATACTTTAAACTTAGCAATCTTAAATTATATAATGCCGACAATAGTTTACTTTTATATAATTTAATTGGCTCTCGCGAGCCGTATGGCATGATACCCGTAGAAGCAAGAATTGACTTAAATCAAAACGCAAACTGGGTGGAATATTATAACGCAAGAGATTATGACAAAATTGTACCATCAACTTACGTACGTGACCAAGCGGGCTTATATTTCCTGGAAGTATATGACGAGGCAGGCAACGCAGACTTTGCAATCTTTTTAATAGATAACACAAGTCCTATCTTTGTCGAAACAATTGCAACCAATAGTGGTACAACACGAAAAATTTTAGGCTCAAACGACACCATAATGGTTTCAAGCACAATCACTAAAGCTTCAATAGATTGGGCTAAATATAAAGGTATAAGGCTGGAAGTGCCTTCAGAATTAAATACATTAAAAGAAACCTATGCCTATGATGAGCTTACTCTTGCGCAAAAATCCAAACTAGGCCAAGTTATTGATGAATTTTTAAGCGAAGATAACACTATGAACTTGCCTAACATTTCAGGAGCCACTCCTCCAGAAGAAAGTGATCTCAAATCTTACAAAGGCACTTACTTAAAAATTGAAGTTAATGATTATTTCTATTTTAAACATGCTACTTCCTCTAAATACACGCAAAAAGATGGCATAAGCTATGAAATAACACTTATAGACGAAAACGATGAAGCCGTGGAAGGAACATATAAATTTTTACTATGTGACTATTCAAACTCACACTTTACTCGCAATCCGCTAACTTCCGAACATGAATTTTTAAATTTCCCAAGCAGTTTCCTAACCATTAATGTTACATCAGATATGTCACGAATGGAAGTATTACTAAACGATGCGCCTCTTGACAAAGAAGGCTATACCTTGACTGGCAAATTCTATAAACACAACGATGTCGGAACAAATAACTATACTTTAGAAAAAGAAAGCACTTCAAAAAATGAAAATATAACTGTTAGCCCCTCCAATTTCACCTATAAATATCAATATTACGTACCTGAAAGAACAGAGCAAGAACTTACCCTTTCCTTTATTCCTCTTTCAGAAACAGCAGCCATAACAAGTCAAGTTGCAAACGTGAAACTAACTTACTATCCTTTTGTAAAGGTTTCAAAAGATGTGAAATATGACACAAAAGATGGCGAGTTTACAGCAAAGGTTTATTACTATACTATAGCTGAAGAACCTTCACACGTGATTGATGTATTTAACTACTCTGAAACTGAAAGCTACACTCCTGGCAAAACATTCACTTTTAATCTATCATTCTCGGGTAGTAAAATTGCAAGCCCTGGAAAGTATGTAATTTCAAGACGCTATCAACAAAACGAGGCAAATGTAGACAAATATGACTTCTTTGAACGAACCTCTACTTTAATTATAGATAGATATAATGTGCTTTCAATGAAAGAAAGTATAAATAACGAAATTAAAGACCCTGATACTAATCAAATAATTAGCTCTAATACAAGCCTTGAAAGCATTGTCGGCGGTGACATGCTGGTTAGCATGTATTCAGGGAAAACTCAATCAAGCCTGCAAATTGCTTTCCCAAGTTATAATCCAAATACTGGCTTGAACGAAGGCAGTTTCTATACCTCTCCATCTTTTGATGAAAATACTATTATCTCAGAATCACTTATAACTAACAAACTGCCTCTCGAAGTAAAAATACCAAAATACAAATATACTACAAATTATGTCTATGATAAACTCACTAATTCTTATAAGGTGTTTGAAAACAACTCCCTTTCCCGCTTTGGAGATGCAGAAATAAAAATTGTTTATGATTTCACTAATGCAGAAGTCAAATTAAATGATACGGGAACTAATTGGATAATAAAAATAGATGACAATGTTCTCGATGGCTTATATAAAACACAAGAAAACGCAGAAGCCGCGCTTGAAATTTACAAAAAAGAACATATATCTAAATACCATGTTTTTGTGGAAGGCATTCTCGCAAAATCTTGCGATACTCTATCAGAAGCTGAAAGATATTTCGCTAGCACTGAAATTGAAGAGTATAAACTTAAAGCGACCATTATTTTATACAAAGATGGGCAAGACAATAAAATCTTTACAACCAATGGTACAACTACCGACGGATACCTGAATTTTTATCAGGTGGATTCTGTAGGCAGCGAGGTTCCTGAAAATGCAATCCCCGTTGTATTTACAGAAGCTGGCACATATAACGTTACAATTTATCAAGCTTCAAACCTTGCAAATACTCCAGGCTCCTTTACAAATTTCTATCGTTTTAATTTTGTGGTTAAACAGCCAACTCCTGATTTCGGAGTTTACAATGACGGCAAATTAATTAATTCAATTGGCGCCAATGAGGCACAAGAGCGAATGGAATGTTATTATTCTAACACTCCAAATGTAACAATAAGTTGGAGCGATGACACAAGTAGATTTAGTAAATTCATTGCAAATCTGGATAAAACAAGGATTCAATTAACCTATCCTGATAATAGGTCAAAAATGATTAACCTTGAAGATGATAATTCGCCATATAAATTGATAACAGACGGAACAAACCACTCTTTCAATCTCAATTTAAAAGATGAGGGCATTTGGAATAATCAAAGTTATCTAACAATTACAATGTGGCTTGAGGGCGATGACGGAAATAATGACATTTACACACCTCTGAGCAAACGAATTTACGTAGACTATACAGCGCCCTTTGGGAACTTATCTGGCTTAATGGAAAGCGTTACAAACTCATACTCATGGTTTAATCGCTTCTATCAAGAAATCAATATGCGCACATTGTATGACTGCTATGGAAATGAAATAGACACTTCTAACTGGCTGGCAGAAAACATCAATACGCTCATGCAAGAAGTTAGTTATTCTTATACCACTACAAACACAATCTTTAATAAGTATAGTTACAACGTTCCTAAAGACTTCTTTACTTTATTGCAGCAATCTATAACTTCGGATGCTAGACAAGTACAAAATATTTATATCAAAGAAATTATAGATTTTGACAAATATATCCAAGTGACCGCAGGTGGATTTTCAGAAAATGAATATGAACATATAAACGATTTTATATTTATAAACGAAAATTCCTATTACGAAATTGTGGAAATGGATACTGCTGGAAACATGGTAGTATACATTGTCAACGTATTTGAACCTGACAACTATAAGGTGCAAGAAGATAGCACAGGTGAGGAATTTACAATCCAAGCTATCGAATACAAAAACGGCTCAATCGGTTTTGAGAAAAGAACAGACAGTGACATTTCACAAGACTATAGTATTTATTCTAAAAGCGGGTTCCAAATAACAGGACTTAATTATCTTTCAGACCCTTGGGGCTTATATAGATTTTCTGTTCATAATAGCTATAGCAATATTTACATGAAAAGTCCTTGGCTTAACAACAATCAAATATATTTAATTGGTTTATCAGGCTCTAAGCTTACTTTCAGCGTTGTAAACCTTGCAGATATCTACGCTAATGCTACAAGTTCCACTTATAAACATCACAGCGTGTTCATAGACAGATATCAAGGCACCTCTAAAGATGTTCATATAGCGATTATGGATGCCGACCTTACAACATCTAAGTACTCGGATGGAAATACAGCAAGCTTAAATATTTCAGTCCCAACCTTTGAACAAGCCACAAGCACAACGCTAGCTTTCACCTACCCTGTCAAAGTAAAAATCTCCACTCATAATGGTGAATGGAAATACGCTTATGAAGGGGAAAACTATACCGGAAATCCGACATTATGGCTGGGTAATGATTCCATACAAATTCAATATCAAAACGGAATCCTTACATTTAAAGTAATTTTGGGCACCGAGTCCCTTCCAATAAGTCAAAAACTAAAGTATGAAATCGTTGATAATTTTGGCTATACTACAACAATAATTCAAATTGTAAATGAAGAAAACATTGCCAAGGAGGTTGTAAGCGAAAGCAAAATCTATGAAAGTAATGAAACTGACGGATCTAAAACTTATCTTACGGCAAGCAATCAAATAAGCTATCAGTACAACTCACTTATCTATAAAGTTGAAGTTTGGAAATATGACAAAGTCAATCAACAGTTTGTACAACTTCCAAACTACACTTCAGTTCCAGTTCCAAATACAAGCACAATACGTTCATATAATTTCACTGAAACCTCTGCGAATTATGATTCAGTTTATCAAGTTCGACTATATGATGCCGAAAACTACAACAATATAGAAAATAATGAAAATCGCAAATCGGATAGAGTGATAAATTTAAGGCTATATAATAAATTGCCTGTTTACCAAACCGACTCCAACACTGACAATGGCGCATCGCAAATTTATTTACAAGATAAAAATAATGAACGCCTTACAAAATACACCCTACAAAAGGACGAGACCATTATTACTATAGGAAACAAAATCTATAGTACGCACGCATATTCATTCACCACTTATTCAAACAACGTAACTGCAGTATTTACGAATGGTCAATTCAATAGTGAAAACCAGTATGATTACACTTATTTAAATCAATATAATTACAGCGTTTACTTCTCAAGTGATGAGGGAAAATCTTGGACGAATATCAATGATTTCTCCAGTTCTTATAGAATTTCTGGCACAGGCAATTATAAACTTTTGATGATATATGATAGTAATGATATTTTAAATGAAGAATGCCTGCTTATAGATATCAATATATTGGATTCTTCACGCATACTGTATCACGTAATGGTTGACGGAATTATAACTTTGCGTAGCGATATTAAATATACCGCACCAGACAATTCTCAAATAGATGAAGTTTACCTTTTGAGTGTAAATTATAGTGACAAAAACGATAGAGTGAAAGTAGAAGCTAATAAAGAACTTGACATTCAACTAAGCGGACCTCAAACTATCGTGACAGGAACTAATGTTTATGTGGATGTCTACAGTTACGAAAGCGTTACTTCCAAAGGTCGATTTGCAATTATCTATATTGGTAAAACAAATTCAATTTTGACAACCCTCAATTATGAAGATAGCTTAGGTTCACCCATCAACCTCCTTGAAACCAATAACGTCAACATTGTGGCAAGTGATACTCAAACTGATTTCTCAAAATTGAAGATTTCTTGGACTCCTTACTATGGCATCCAAGAAAATGCAGTCAATATTGAAGTGTTAAAGTATTTTAACAATGAATATACAAAAATTGACATTGAAACCTATTATAATGGCACAAATAGATATGCATATCTTACCCGTTCGGGAACTTATCGCATCCGCTTTACAGACAGCTGTGCTGATAACGATAAAAATGTGCAACTATTTAAAGGTTCTGAGTATATAAGTTTAATCTTCCTTAAGGACGTACCATTCATTGTAACTTATACAAATCCTGAGGGCGAGGAAATTGTAACCGAACCCATTACAAGAGCGGTTTATAACAGTGAGGTAAAACTCAGCCTTACAAACCTTTCCTCTTACTTCCAAACTTCTGGCTATCCTACAATCTCGGTAACAAAAGATGGAAAAGAATATAATGTGACTCCATCAAATTATGTTTACTCTTTCACTGAAACCGGCTATTACGTTGTAAAATTCGCAGCAGTAAGTTCAAGCGGAGTGTCAGTACGACAAGAGGAATTTATATTCTCAATTATAAACGCTAACGAATCAAGATTTGCTTATGAGTTCCCTACTTATTCCACCTATTATATTACTAAGGTAATTAAAAATGGTGTAGACATTACTGAAAACCTTGTAAGACTTGCTGGAAATAATGTTGTTTATAAAAATGGAAAACCATATCTCTCAAGCCTGCTTACTTCTTTCTTTGATGAACGTACTGGCTCTGGCAGATATATTGTGACCATTAATACTGGCGAACAATTGCAACAGATCCTTACTAATGAATTTACATTTGCTTTCTGGATCAATCTTGCAAATCCTCCTGTCAAAGTTTCAATTGAACAAGGCGGCTCAACTACCGATAATATCGTGCTTTCTTTTAATGCATACAACTTGCATGACGCGGTGGGTGATTGCTATATCCAAATTGCTTCTGACCGCTATGAAATCAACGCAGATACGGTTGACTCAATAGGTGGCAATAATGCCTCGATTTCAATAACTCGATCAGGCACTTATTACATTCAAATTTACTCTACAAGTAACAACCTACTATTCTCATATAAAGTGACCAAGACCGACCCAATGAACGCGTGGACAATAATCGCAATTGTACTTGCCGTAGTGGCAGCAATCGCAATAACAGTAATTACGATCTTGCTCCGTAAGAGATTAAAAGTAAAATAGAAATAAAAAAGGAAGAAATAAAACTCTTCCTTTTTATTTACTTGAAATTAAGCTCATGATATTATAAAATAATAGAGATAATAAACATAATATAATAAAGGTTAATTATTAAAACTCAAAGCGAGCTGGGAAAATTATTTGAAACAATTATTATTCTTTATTTTTGCAACTACGCGTATGTTTAATTCTAAACTTGCAGTCGCTTACAAGATAAGCCTACGCTTACACAAAAAAAGAACTCTAAAATTGTAGAGTTCTTTTTAATTATTCAGCAAATTCAAGATTGAATGATCAAGCGTTATGTTTTTTTACATCAACTTGCTTCCGTCATCGGTTTTGATGACTTTTAAAATATTTTCTTCTTCGCCTGTTCTAGCATTGATGTAGAAATAGAAAGTGTCCTCGCTGTTTACACATTCAAACTCATAACATAATACCTCTCGGTTGTAATCAAGTGGCGCAAGCACTGTGCGCTCTGCAACTATAGTTAGACTAGTTGGAATTTTCCCTCTTGCCGCGTCTTTACTTGCTGTCGCACTTTCTAGGCTGCGAGCTGTATGGTTTGTAAAGTAAGTTGTGGCGTCATAACCAACTACCGTTCCACTTGTTAAATCCACTTTGATTTTAACAAGGTCTGGATATAATACCACATTTCCTTGCATTGGTGCGATATTGAAATAAGTATCATTTTCAATAGTATCCTGCCAAACTATTTGAGGATTTTCTATATTATTTGCCTTAGCAAAGTCAAGAGCAATGGCTGAAGCATCTTCTTCTAAAAGAGTCGCCTTACCCGCTTTCCCGCTTCCGCTGGCTGTTAAAATATGTCCACCTATTTGAGAAACTTGCACATAGATCATTTCCTCATCCGAGTTTTTAATTCGGAAATTATAAGTGTCAAATCTACCTTTTGTATCCCCTTCAAAGTCGATTGATACTACATTTTTGAAATGTGATGAAACTACTTCTTGTGCTTCTTGCTTAGATATTTTGCTTCCAGTCAGTCCTTTGATTTTGGCATTAACCACCGAATCAGAGAATGGGCCATCATAAATCATAGTTGGATATTCAATGTTCACATCATGAATATGAGAAAGCTGGGTGGAGAAATCGCTATCTTCTGAATTTAAATCCAAGCTATTATTCAAAATGCTATATCCGTTTGCTTGCATTTTTCTTGCAAACTTATTAAGTTCTTGCTTCATTGTCAAGATATTATCATAAATGTCTTGCAAGGTTTTGAGTTCCTCACTTGTCATAGTGCCGCCTTTAGCTAGTTTTTCTGCAAGTGTAGAAGTATATCCTGAAATTTGGTTAATCATACGGACATTATCATTTATATCACTTTGAGAAAGCGGCAAACTTGCAATGCTTGTTTCAGCGGTTGTAGAGTTTTGAGATACTTCAATCAAAAGCTTACGCTGATAACTTGGACTAGAAGAGTTGATAAGTTTAGAAAGCTTTATTTCACTATTGTTTACGCTTTCTACAAGGTCGTAAAAGTTTTTTTGATATACCGCCTCAAGCCTAGTCCCATAGTCATTAGCACGACCTTGAAACACTCCATACGCTGTACCAAACCCGATTGTGCCCAGTGCTAAAACGCCTGTCGTGATTGACAGAGCAATTACCGCACCTTTCAACTTGTTATTTTGATTTTTAGGTTTATCACTATTCTTCTTTTTCATATAATATTCATTTGCAGATAATACATCTTTATTCTTTTTCATTTCAGCCTCCTATATCGCAAACACGTGTTTACCAATGGTAACTATGGTTTTACGAGAATATATCCACTTGCTTGTGGCAGTGCTTGCGTTGTAGTAGTATAAAGCTCCGTAAGATGGATCCCATCCATTCAAAGCATCTTGTGCAGCTTTATAAGCATTTTGATTAGGCGTATAGTTTATCTGTCCATCATTTACACAAGTAAAAGCCCAAGGCTGATAGATTACACCAGAAATAGTGTTTGGAAAAGATGCACTTCTAACGCGGTTTAGAATAACCGCCGCAACTGCCACCTGCCCTTGATAAGGTTCGCCGCGTGCTTCAGCATACACCGCTCTTGCAAGCAGATTTAAGTCAGAACTAGTCTGCCCAGAAGAGGTACCCCCTCCTAAACTCATTCCAAGTGCTGCTGCAGTTTTTTTGCCTACAATACCATCCGCTACAAGTCCATTCTTTCTTTGAAAGCTTTTTACCGCAGCTTTAGTTTTAGGTCCATAAATACCATCTACAGCGCCAGTATAATAGCCCCAATTTTTAAGTTTTGATTGCACAGTTTTATTTTGTGCCGTAGTTAGCGTTTCCACCGCCTCGTCCTGTGAGGCTTTTGCTTGATATGTAAATCCCACTCCTATTAGCCCCGCCGACATTGCTAAAGCCGCCGAAAACACTGTTAAAATCACTCGCTTCATAAAAATCCTCCTTATTTCATTTCGCGCATGACTTAATTATGTCCCAAATTTTAGAAATATATACAATATTGTCGTAATTTGTCGTCGTAGTGAAGCAAAATGCTGGATAAACAAGACACCACCAGTTATTTCCCTCGCCACTTCCAAGCTCCAAAACAAGCGCGTCATAATATCCCTCAGCTAAAGTAATTGTGCTTTCATTTGTGCTATATGTCCTTGTAGGAAAGTACTCATTATCAAGCTTAGCGTTTGAGCCATAGTAAAATCCCTCACTCTCAAGCACGCCGTTTGCCACGGCTTCAATATATGAAAAATTGTCGCGCATAACTTCCTGTGCTTCATCTTTAGTTTTAACTTCGCTTAATATAGGAATTAATGCTTCCACAATTGCATCTTTGACAAGATATTTAACCGCTTGGTCGGCTTCACTATTGGAATTCGCACGAATGTGAATACGTAAGTATTGCGTTTCCTGCTTTGGCTGATAACATACACCTGACACAACTAAAACAACAGCGACGACAACTATAGAAAAAATTGAAACAATGTATTTCATAACCACCTCTAGCCTTGTTATTGACGCAAAAAAACAAAATAGCCGTAAAAACAATGTCATATCATGTAAAAAATAAAAAGTTTAAGTAAAAAGTTTAAATATTTGACTTAATGCTTTATTTTTATTACAATAGTTATATGAAAATATTTGGGCTGGAAAAAGTTTCCCTTGTCGACTTTGACGGACATATATGCGCCACTATCTTTACTGGTGGCTGCAATTTTCGTTGCCCATTTTGCCATAATTCCGACCTCGTAAATATCAAGCATGTCGAGGAATATAGCGAAAAGGAAATTTTTGAATATCTTGACAAGCGTAAAAACATGCTTGATAGCGTTTGCGTGTCTGGTGGCGAGCCTACCTTACAACCTGACCTACCCGAATTTATCGCAGAACTGAAAGCTCGTGGATTCCTTGTTAAACTAGATTCCAATGGCACTAACTTTAAAATGCTTAAAAAACTGATTGATGAAAAACTTATCGACTATGTGGCAATGGATATTAAAAACTCACTTGAAGGCTATCCTGCGATTGTCGGCACCCAAAATGTCAACTATGAAAACATTAAAAAAAGCGTGGCCTTGCTTAAAGAAAACAAAGTGCCCTATGAGTTTCGCACCACCCTTGTAAAAGGCTTTCATAATGAAAAGAACATGGAAGAAATTGCGTCTTATCTTGCAGGTAGCGAAAAACTATACCTGCAAAAATTTGTCGACAGCGGCAACTGCATTGAGGGTAATCTTGCTGAAATCGACATCCTAACCGCCCAAAAGTTTCAAAAGATCTTGCAAAAGAAAATTAAACATGTCTCTCTGCGAGGATATTAAAAAAACGGACTTAATTGTCCGTTTTTTATTGCGTTTATTTTAAAAATTCTTAGTTTCCCATACTGAGTGAAACGAAGGATCTTTTTAAATTCTTCGCTTGCCCCCACAAATGTTTTAGCATTTGTGGGCTCCCAACGCTCAGAATGACTTATAAAAAGTCAATCAAAATTTCTTAGTGTATCGCTGTTTTCATTTTGCTAAATAATTACAAGCCATGCTTGCCGCAATCGCCCCGTCAGCGCACGCCGTAGCTACCTGCCGTATTTGTTTCACTCTGCAATCGCCCGCGGCATAAAGCCCAGGCGTTAAGGTTTGCATCTTTTCGTCGGTTTTGATGTAGCCTTGTGCGTCAAGTTCCACATAAGGTAGATAAACTTTGTTATCTGGCACTTGACCAATGGCAACAAACAGGGCTTTAGTTGGCATTTCTACTCTTGCACCAGCCTTATCTTCAAACACCAGTCTTTCAAGTTCACTATTGCCAAAAAGCTCTACTAGTTTCATGTTATGAGTAACTTTGATATTCTCTTTGCTTTTTAGCGCTTGTACTAAATTTTGCTCACCAAAAAACTTATCAAAAAGCGTGACAACATGTACGCTTTTGCAGTACCCAGATAGCAGCAGAGCATATTGCAATGCCGAATTGCCATCTCCAATAAGCGTGACATCTTCGCCCGCATAAAATGCACCATCACACAGCGCACAATAGCTTAAGCCATGACCAATATACCTTTCTTCATCAAGGTTAAGTTTTCTATGCTCTACGCCAGCAGCGATAATAACCGCTTTGGAATGCAGCGTGTCAAACTCAGTGGCAACTGTGAAAATGTCATCTTCCTTTAATATGGCATTCACCGCCCCAAACTTGAATATCGTGCCATGCGAGATAATTTGGTCAAACATTTTATCCGATATTTCCACACCAGATGCCGAAGCAATCGTTGGGAAATTTTCAATGCGCGGACTCTGCGCCATCTGTCCACCTATGCTGTTTTTTTCGATTAAAATGACGCTCTTTCCATTTCTAAGAGCGTAAAGGCAGGCAGTCATTCCCGCCGGCCCTGCTCCGATTACAATTATATCTTTCGTTTCGCTCATGCTCGTGACTTAAGTCCCCCTACAAAGCGGTTGATTTCGCTGGCGTTATCGTAAGCGTCATAGTGGTCACCATTTGGCACAAGCAAAGTAGGCGCTTTATGAACACCATATTTAACAGTAAGTTCTTTATTCTCCTCCGCGTCAATAAGCGTATATTTCACACCAGCCGCATCGAGTATAGTTTTTGCCATGCGGCAATTAGGACATGTTTTAGTTGTGAAAAGTAGGTTTTCTTTGACGTCAACTTTGGTCTTTTGTTCAAACTTGCAGTCACAGCTAGAATGCTTGCCTTTCATAACAGAATCTTTGATATTGTAAACCTTTCTATCAGCAAACTCTTGTGTTTTTCCGTCGTTCCAATTTTGAACTGGTCGATAGTAGCCAGTGATTCGGCTGTAAACTTCAGTTTTAGCACCACAAATTGGGCAATTCTTCACTTCGCCCGTGATGTAACCATGGTCACGGCAAATCGAATAAGTTGGGCTCATAGTGTAATATGGTAAACGATAATTTTCAGCAATTTTGCGTACTAATTGAGCAGTTGTTTTCCAATCATCTAATTTTTGACCTAGGAAGGCATGGAAAACTGTTCCTGAAGTGTATAGTGTTTGAAGTTCATCTTGAATATCAAGCGCATCAAATATATCAGAAGTAAAACTAACAGGAAGATGAGATGAATTGGTATAATAAGGAGCTCCATTTTCATTTGCAGTAATAATATCTGGATAGCGCTCTTTATCATGTCTTGCAAGGCGATAAGAAGTAGACTCCGCAGGAGTAGCCTCAAGGTTGTAAAGGTCACCATATTTTTCTTGATAGTCAGAAAGGCGCTCACGCATGTGGTTTAAAACTTTCTTAGTAAACTCTTGAGCTTCTTTTTGCGTCATATCTTTTCGTAGCCAGTTGGCATTTAAACATGCTTCATTCATGCCGACAAGTCCAATTGTTGAGAAGTGATTGTTGAATGACCCCAAATAGCGTTTTGTATATGGATAAAGTCCAGCCTCTAAAAGTTCCGTAATCTTGTCACGCTTTACTTTAAGTGAGCGCGCTGCAATGTCCATAAGTTTGTTTAAACGAGCGAAAAAGTCGTTTTCATCTTTAGCTAGATAAGCTATCTTCGGCATATTGATTGTTACAACGCCGATTGAGCCTGTGCTTTCACCACTTCCAAAGAATCCACCTGATTTTTTACGAAGTTCACGCAGGTCAAGTCTAAGTCTGCAGCACATAGAGCGCACGTCAGAAGGTTCCATATCGCTGTTTATATAGTTAGAGAAATATGGAATGCCATATTTAGTTGTCATTTCAAAAAGTAATTTATTGTTTTCAGTTTCACTCCAATCAAAGTTGCGAGTAATAGAATAAGTTGGAATAGGATATTGGAATCCACGACCATTTGCATCGCCCTCTATCATAATTTCCATAAAAGCGCGATTGACCATTTCCATTTCTTTAACACAATCTTTGTATTTAAAATCTTGGTCTTTACCGCCAACTATGGCAGGCAGTTCCGCAAGATCGTTTGGCACAACCCAGTCAAGCGTGATGTTTGTAAATGGTGCTTGAGTTCCCCAACGCGATGGTGTGTTAACGCCATATACAAAAGATTGAATACATTGCTTCACTTCTTTGTAAGTAAGTTTATCCGTTTTTACAAATGGTGCAAGATATGTGTCAAAGGATGAGAATGCTTGCGCACCAGCCCATTCATTCTGCATAATTCCAAGGAAATTTACCATTTGATTACAAAGTGTTGAAAGATGAGTTGCAGGTGCTGAAGAAATTTTTCCAGGTATTCCACCCAATCCCTCACGAATAAGTTGTTTTAAACTCCAGCCAGCGCAATAGCCTGTAAGCATAGATAAATCATGAATATGAACATCGCAGTTTTTGTGAGCTTGTCCAATCTCTTTGTCGTAAACATTGTTAAGCCAATAGTTGGCAGTCATTGCCCCTGCTTCATTCAAAATAAGTCCGCCAACGGAATATGTTACAGTGGAATTTTCTTTAACGCGCCAGTCATTTAAATTTAAATACTTATCAATAGTGCCTTTATAGTCCATAAGTGAATCTTTAGCCTCGCGCTCTTTCTCGCGATTTTTGCGATAGAGTATATAGCACTTTGCCACATTAGCATAGCCATTCGTCATTAAAACTTCTTCCACAGTGTCTTGAACGTCTTCGACCGATGGAGTCTTTCCCTCGAATTTATACTCAAGTTCAAGTTCCGTGATTTTTGCAAGTTTCTTGCAGTCACGCACATCTCCATCGCCAAGAGCAAGCATTGCCTTGACAATTGCATTCTCAATTTTACTTATATCGTATTCCACGATTCTTCCATCTCTTTTGATTATTTTATCCATAATTTCCTCCTTCAATTCGATGTTGATTGCATTATATCATATACAATATATTGTGTCAAATAATTTTTAGAACAATATATATTGTGGTTTATAAAAATTTTAAGCCCTATTCGCAAGCAATAATGGGAGGCTGATTATATAAAAATAACTATCCTTTAATTTTTGCAAAAATTTTTATTTTACGCAATAATAGCGTGTAAGAATTTAGGGCAACTATAAGTATGAAAAGATTCTTCGCTCGCATCGCTTTACACACCAAAAGTGTAAACACTTTCGGGGAACTCCGAATTCTCGCGGCTCAGGATGACACGCACATTGTTTTGTCACTCTATCCTTGTTTGTCATTTCGACCAAAGCGCCCACCTGATTTCTCCAGTTTTCACTCGATAAATGGATAAAAATATATTTAAGGCCCCCGAACACTCAGGATGACAATAGTGGGGCTTCGTGTTTTTTAGTCACTGTTAAATAATATTCAAATTTAAGTTATTTTTTTGGTCATAGGTAAACCACTTGGAACTACTGGGCAAAACCGTGGCTTCTAAAAAAAGCCTAGGACTTTCCTAGGCTTTTTTAATTTATGCAATTACAAAAGATACTTATAATTGCTTACGAACTACTGCCCCCGCGAGGATTTTTAAGAAGTGAGTTGTTTTCCTCAATTGCTTTAAGAAGTTTCTCTGTAACTTTAGTTTGAGCATCAGTTTTTTCAGCAACTTCATTAAGAGCTTTATCGCCAGTAGCTTTATCTTTATCAGCACCTTTGCCTGCGCCATAACCAAAGAGTTTCCAAGTGCCCTCTTTAACTTGTTCAGTATGAGCTGCACGTTTCTCTCGTTGATAGTTTTCGTAGCTGCCATATTTTTTCTCTTCTTCAGAGCCGTATGCTTTTTCAGGTTTATAGCTTGTTTTTAATGCACCAGATATAAGTTCACCAATTCCTGCAGGATTTGCACCAGTTAATTCTTTAGTGCCATCAGTTACAGCTTTCAAGAATGCCGCTGCTGCATCACGCATGCTCTCACGCATAATCTGTTTACTTGCGTCATCACGAAGCGTTCCATCTGCATTTGCATAATTTGCGTCAAGTTCTGCTCGTGCGTTTGTTTCAAGTTCTGCTGCTGATAATTTATTAGCATCTATAATAGCTTGAATATTTTCTGCACCTTTTTCACTCAATGCGCCAGTATCCATCTCAAAAGCTGCATCTTTAATAGTCTTCCAATCATCTGATTTTTCAAAAGCACTACCATGTCGAGATTCAATATATTCTGCTTCAGTTTGTCTTGCTCTTTCAGCATCGCTTAAGTTCTTATAATCTTTACGATATTGTTTTTCATCATCTTTATGCTCGGATTTAAAAGCATCAAACATTGAGCCTCTTGCATTTGACAAGAAATCATCTCCGTGATCATCAAAATCACCCGCTTTAGCTCTGTCTAACAATCCTCCCAATTTATTAGCAGCACCTTTCTTAGCTCCAGCTTGAGCCATCATTCCACTAGCTTTCGCTCCAGCTTTTGATGCCAGCATTCCCGCTTTACCCAACTTGAGAAAAGCACCCCCAGGAGTAACTATAGTTGCAGCCTTAACTGCTAACTTGCCCATCATTAATGTGCCTTTGACGCCCTTTTCAAGCGTCTTTTTCACACTCTCTTTCAGTCCGTCACCAGTTCCAGCGGCATCACCACCACCTATCAGGCCAGATAAGAATTTAATAAATTCTTTAACCATATTCAAGCCTGCAATTGCCATTATTGTTTCAACTATGTAGTTTAAAAGTACAAAATCAAAGAACTTTATATTTTGTAAGAATGGGAAAATTAAGAAAAATAGATTTACACCTACAATTGCGCCAAAACCCATAAGAATCTGCTGAGTAAATTCTTTACGCCATGATTTAAAGCTGCTCCAATCATCAAGCGGTGCAAGTCCTAACGTAGCAGGATAAATCAAGAACAAAGCGATTCCTTTAATAAGTCTTGACATAAGCCCTAATATTATTGAATACATCAAGCCAAACATTACAGATATTCCACCAAAGCCTACAATGAAGTTAAAACTCCACAAATTGTAAAAGCACCAAACGAGTTCTACATTAAATTTGGTAAAACTTGTGGCAGGCGTCCAATAACCAAAAGCACTTCCAATACCATCAAAAGCCCAACTAGAGACATCACCTTGCATGGTATGAATAGAGGCCGGAGTTATGAATGATTGATCTGCCGAGCGATGTAGGTTATTCGCAAAAGCATAGTCAACTTGGTAAGCATGCCATTCTATAGCTTCAACTTCAGTAGTAATATTGGAAGGTCTGTGACTAAAGGTGCCATTTACATCCCACCAATAACCTAAATCGCCTTGAGTTAAAAAGTCAAAAATGTCACCTATAATATCGCCTGCACCAGTGTGGAATTCTTTCATCTTTAAATCGCCTGTGCGAAGACGATTACTTCCATGTGCGGCAGTTTTAAACATCATGCCTGAAAGCGTCTGACTGCTGCTTGCGGTTCCCCAGCCGAAGCAGTCATAATTGGAAAAATACTCGTTTTCTTCATCCACTCCTCGAGAATCTCGAAAATACTGCATGAAATTGGGTCCATATATATCTTTCATTATATCTGATGTCGCCTCTTGGGCTGTAATATCATCTAAGGTTTTTAGTAAGAAAGAAGAAAGCCAGAATCCTCCGATAACTACTAAAGGAGTTATTGCAAATGTAAAGATGGATTTTAAAGCTGTGTATATGTAACCTGTAGGGCTTGTTTTTGCTGAATCTTCTTGATAGTGAGATTTTATAATTGCAATTATGGTGGAAAGTGCAAGTACTATAGCACCAAATATTACAAAAGACCAAAAGGTGGTCGCAAGCACTGAATATCTGTTTGCTGTTTCGCCTATTCCAAGAATTGCCAAAATAAATTCTAAAAGGGGGTCACCGGAAACTGCTGTGTAATCTTTCCACACTCCAAGTATTACTGTATTCGTAAAGCCATCTACCACGTAGTGTGGATCAAGTCCTATAAGACGTCTAATTAAAAGTTGGAAAGTATCAAGTAAACTGGCTATACATGCATATAGGAAATATGTAATTTTGGGTAGGAAACTTAATAATCTACCAATATTGTCCCAAAAGCCCAAGCCAAGCAATGATTTCAATTATCTTCCCTCCTTTCTATATTAATATTTACATTATAACAAATAAAAATTCAAAATACAACAATATTTGAAAGGAAATTATAATTTTATATAAGCAATTTTTACATGTTTAATAAAGAATTTTATATAAAAGTTTTTCTAGTTTCACGTAACTTGTTTCAGCATAACAAACCTAACTCTTCAAAACAAGGCTTACGAGTGAATGCAACGCCCGAGTATGTCATCCTAAGCGGCGAGCTATGCGAGCGAGCCGAAGGATCTTTTTATGATTACTTTGTGCATTGAGTTGTTCTAAAAGATTCTTCGGGCTTTGCCCTCAGAATGACAATACTTAGCGGCTAAGTCTAAAAAAGTAAGTACGCGGCTAAGCCGCTCAGAATGACATAATCGCAAAGAAAACTCAACCATTCACTTTTTCAAAAATTTCAACCAGCTCTTGCAAGCTTAAACTATCCGCTCTTGCTTTTAAATCAAGCAAATTAAGTCGCGACTCTAATAAGACTTTTGAATATCCCGCTGTTTGAAGATTATTCTGAAGTGTTTTTCTTCGCATAGCAAAACATGCTTTTACAAATTTAGTAAAAGCCTCCGAGTTTAGTTTAGGGAATTTGTGATCAATTTTGATATTTACGACCGCACTATCCACTTTCGGCATTGGATTAAACATCTTTCTTGAAACTATTCTTGTTGTGTTAGCCTCTCCATAAAATGCAACCATAACAGAAAGTAGCCCATAATCTTTGTCACCACATTTGCTGCAAATGCGCTGTGCGACTTCTTTCTGCACCATGATTGTCATGCTCTTAAGGCGAGTAGCCTGTTCTAAAAACTTAAAAATTAGAGGCGAGGTTATATAGTAAGGCAAATTTGCGACAAGCGAATATTCACCTTGAAAGTGATTTTCTATTTCTTTGATATCAATTTTAAGCGCATCCCCTAAGATAAAACTAACATTAGGCAAACACAAAGCCTTAAGACTTGGAAGCAAATCTCTGTCTATCTCGTAACTGACGACTTTTTTAACTTGTTTTGCAAGCGCCATAGTTAACGCCCCTGCTCCAGCACCTATTTCCAAAACCTCATCACAAAGCGACACCTCAGCATCTCGCACAATTGCGTCTAATAAGTTTTTGTCCGATAAAAAATTCTGACCAAAACGTTTTTTAAAATTATGCTCAATCATATTTTAAATAGCCTCCTTGCGTTTTGTGTGGTTGCGGTTTCAATCTCTTGCAAACTTAGCCCTTTAAGCGTTGCAATTTTTTGCGCTATGATTGGAATGTTCCCAGGATGATTAAGCGTACCGCGATATGGCTCTGGTGCAAGATATGGACAATCAGTTTCAAGCAATAATCTATCGAGTGGTATGGCTGGTGCGACTTCTTGCAAGCGCTTACCGTTTTTAAAAGTTACGACGCCACCTATGGAAATATGCAAGCCAAGTTTTAAAACTTCATTAGCGCTTTCTATGCTTTCACTAAAACAATGAAAAGTACCGCCGAAATTTAAAAACTTCTGATTTTCTTTTAATAATTTTAAACAATCGCCTACAGCTTCGCGGCAATGAATAACAATTGGAAGCTGTAATTTATACGCAAGTTTAATTTGATTTAAAAAAGCAGTTTTTTGTATTTCTTTATCTGGACAACCATCAAGATATTCTAGACCTATCTCTCCGATTCCCACAACTTTTTCATTTTTAGCCAAAGCTTCAAGAGTTTTTAAGTCTTTTTCGCTAAAATTAACGCAATCCTGAGGATGAACACCTATGGTCGCATAAATATTGTCAAACTTATCTGCAAGCATGACTGCTTGATATGCAGAAGCTATATCCGCCGCCGAACATATGATTTTATCAACTTTTTGCTGCTTGCAAAAAGTTAAAACCTCTTTTAATTTCCCCTCAAACTTCTCATTATATAAGTGTGCGTGAGTATCAATGAACATATTTTTCTCCTAACAAAATATATCAATTTTTATCAAGAAAGTCAACCCTTCTAACCCTTGTCCATAAAGCATATATTACTTCATGAACAAAATCTGGCTTTTAATGATATGCAGCTCTATCGCATTGCTCCTTTCCACCGATCCCTCCTCGGTGCTGTCTGTTATGATTGAAGCAAGTGGCGGAGCGCTTAAGCTTTGTCTAGAACTTTGTGGCGTGTATGCTGTTTGGCTGGGTATACTTGAGCTTGTGGATGCAAGCGGACTGAGTGCTCACCTTGCTAAGCTTTTACATCCACTTATAAAAAAACTTTTCAAAATTGACAATCGTGAAATTGAAAAAATGATTGCGCTTAATATGTCAGCCAATATGCTGGGGCTTGGAAATGCTGCCACCCCGATGGGTATAAAAGCTATGCAGGCTTTAGACGATGGCACTGGCATAGCAAACACTGCAATGATTATGCTGATTGTCATAAATGCAACCTCAATTCAACTTCTTCCCTCCACGGTTATTGGGCTTCGTGCTGCGGCAGAAAGCTTAAATGCTGCCGACATCATACTGCCAACTATACTTTCCACCATTTGCACATCAGTACTTGGTGTCACGCTTGTTAAACTCTTTAGTCGTTTTAGGAGGAAGAAATGAGCGCGTACATTCTGCCAATAATCTTTCTTTTGCTTTTTGTATATTGCTATCGCAAAAAGGTCAACACTTATGACACTTTTGTAAATGGCGCAAAAAAAGCCATACCTTTAGTGCTTGATATTTTCCCCTTTATTGCAACCATCATGATTGCGGTTGCACTGCTTAGAGCAAGCGGTATTACAAGTATGCTTGCAAGCGCGCTTTCTCCCGTTTTTACATTTTTAGGCATCCCTTCCGAACTGATTGAACTTGTACTACTTCGCCCATTTACTGGTTCTGGAAGTTATGCTCTACTTGAAAACGTCCTCTCAACCTATGGCGCCGACAGCTACATTTCGCGTTGTGCATGTGTGATTTTAGGTTGCAGCGAAACCATTTTCTACGTCGCAACTGTTTATTTTTCACAAACCAAAGTAAAAAAATTGCTGTATGCTATACCTGTGGCATTAATATGTGCACTGGTAGGCTCAATCTTGGCGTGCTTGTTATGTAAAGTTATTTAGATGACATATATTTGACAATTTTAAAAATTTATGTAAAATTACATTCATGGAACAAATTAATAAAAATGAAAACATTATAAAGCGTTGGTATAAACTATGTCAGCCAAATAAAACTGCATGGACTTTGCAAATTTTGTGTTACATCATTTATGCCGTGATTTACGCATCGATGACGATATTTGCAGCAAAGACTATAAATTGCTTATACAATGCAAACTGGCAAGGTGCGTTCTTTTGGCTAGGGATAGAGCTTTTGGACATCGTCCTTAGAAATTATATTTTACATTTGGAGTATAAATGTTATTGCAAAGTTTACAGCTCCATAAGGTTAAATATAACCAAAAAGATCTATGATAAAATTTTTAACAGTGACGAAAAACATCTCAAAAAGTTGTCTACTGAAAAAATAATCAATATTGCACAAAACAATATGGGAGAAGCCTGCGAGTTTCCAGAATATATTGCCAATACATTGTCCTACCTAGTGCAAGTCATAATTGCAATAGTCACAATTTACATATCAAACTGGTTTGCAGGATTAATCGTTACAGTGCTAGGCGTGATAAACTTTTTTGTATACCGATATTTCAATGTCAAACTTGGAAAATTACTTAAAAAAAGATACGAAACAAAAGACAATTCATTTAAAGAATACTCAAACATTCTATCAGGCAAAAATGTTATTGAAGAACTTGACGCAAAAGAAGACTATAAAAATAAACTTCTGGGTCATATAGATGACTTTAATAAAGAATATAAAAAATATTATATCAATTCATCATATCAAAACAACCTTTACTACATAGTGTGGAATATAGTTGTATATTCAATTACTGCACTACTTATATATTTTGTGACACAAGGTTCACTTGAGCTTGGAATCTATTTAATAATCGTGCCATATTTAACCTCCTGCACCGAAAAATTAAATACGCTTTACAGCAAATTTGGAGGAGTAGAAAAGGTACGCGTAGATGTAGATCGAATAAACCTAATACTTTCACTCAATGAAAAACAAATGATTCAATATGGGAATGTCAATAAAATGTGTGAAGGGTACAACTTAGGCTTTATAGATGTCAGCGTTAACGCAGCAAATGTACAACTAAAAAATATTGATATATCCTTTAAAATGAATGCTGTAAACATTATTAAAGGCGAACGCGGCAGTGGCAAACGTGCGATATTTGATATGCTGCGAAGAAGAATTAAACCAAACAGCGGAGAAGTTTTGCTAGACAATTTAAATTTGTATGACTATAATGTAAAGACTTTTAAAAATCATATCGATTATTGTTCATCACACCCGATTTTTATAAACGGAACCGTCAAAGAAAACTTACTTATCGCCAATAATGATTTTAACTTCATCACTTCTCAAGTACAAGAGCTCGGCCTTGAAAAAGTAATAAATTCACTGCCCTATGGTTATGACACAAACATCTCTGACATAACTGAGGAAGAGAGTAGGTTTTGGATTGGAGTTATTCGTGCGTCTTTAAGTAAGTGTAAAATTTTGATGATTTATGAATATCCTGAAAAAGTATCCCCGGATTTCAGCACCATACTTCAAAACATTATCTCCACCTGCGAGATAGATAAACGCACGCTTATCGTCTTCACTCACAACGATAGCTATGACAATCTTGCACAAGCAATCTATGAAATTAAAAACGGTAAAGTTAAACTGGAAAAAATAAAAAATAAAAATGCAAGATAATCTTTCTTGCGTTTTTTCATTTAGCCTCCTTATTGCATATTGACAAAAAGCTTTAGTGGTGTTAAAATACAATTATTCGGAGGAAATTATGAATTATTACACTTATTTTTTGCCAGACTGTAACCATACCTATGAACTTTTGCAGGCTCACACAAACTTTAACGTATTCGATGAGTCATTAAAAAAGACAACAGAATTTGTCAAAAACCAAGACAAACAAAAACTTTTAAACACCCCTTTTCATGTTTTGCAAAAGGAAGCCCATGAACTTTTAAAATACTATGAAACAAACCCTGAAGTGCTTGCAATTGTAAACTTTGACACAGACATCGCGCCCTTTACAAGCGATGTCACAAAGTGGTTTTTAGCGTGCCAAGCAAAAGGCACAAATTCACAAGTCGCTGAAAAAATGTGTAGTGTGTTCACTCATTATATTTTGAATGGTGGAAACATAGAAATCATTCGCCGCTATCTTGCAGAGCAAGAAGCAAAAATCAAAGCAGGCAATCTTTCCATTAAGAAAAGGGTGCTAAAGGATATATCCTATTTTGAGGGACTATTAGAAATTGATACTACTTATGACAAGCTTTTTAAAAAAGCATTTAAACTTATAAAAGAAAACAAAAATGGTATAACAGAGCTTGCAAATGCAAGTGTCGAATTTGACCCATATTATCTTGATGAGGTCGTTTGCGATAAAATAGCCACTCTTGTCACTTTAGATCCTGGCGAACATAATAAAAACCCTTTCTATCGAGGGCTCATCAATTTAAGTTCTGCCGCAAGGCTAATGCAGCAAGAAGCTGAAAGCGAATAGGCTATTTAAAGTTTTGAGTGTGCAAACTTTCAAGATAGTTTCCCTCCAAGTCATTGGTAATAAGGTTAGGCAGCACTTTGACACCAAATTTTCCACCTTTGACGGCCTCAACCACAATTAGATTAATGCTGCCTTTGCCGTTTTCTGTAAAGAAAATGGTTTTAGGTTGAAGCTTGCAATTAATCAAAGTATATATAAGTTCAGCCGCACGAGTGGCTGTATATATACAATAAAATGTGCCACCCACTTTAAGTGCAGAGGCTGCGGAAAATGCAAGTTCCTGTATTTTTAAACATTTGTCGTGACGCGCAAGGCTGCGAATAGTGTTCTCTTGATTATCATTTGAAAGCATATATGGCGGGTTTGAAAATACAACATCAAACTCGCCTTTTTTATAATATTTATTGTAGTTTTGAATTTTGTCATTAACAACTTGAATTTTATCCTGCAAGTTGTTAAGTTTAACATTTTCTTTTGCTAAACTTGCCATTGCCTCTTGCATTTCAAAAGCCACAAAATTTTTGCACTGCGTCTTAGCTGTAAGAAGTATTGATATTACACCACTACCTGTACCAATCTCCAGTGCTTTTTGATTTCTTTTAATTCGAATAAAGTTAGCAAGTATTACCGCATCTGAAGTAAAAGTATAGAGGCTTTTATTTTGAATAATTTTTAAGCCTCCACATTGCAAATCTTCAATTTGATTTGTATTAGTTTTCATTTTTTTTGAATTTTATATCTTTAACCGAATATTTTTTTATCTCAGATGAGTTTTCATTTTGGAATTTCACATCCACGACCTTTTTTAGCAAGTCGCAAAATACAACTTTACCCTCTCCATCTTGAGTTTTGACAAAGCTTCCCACCTTGGGCATTTCTTTTAAAACTTCCACATAGTATGGATTTTCATAAGCAAGACAGCATAAAAGTTTGCCGCATAACCCACTTATATTATTAGGATTGAGTGATAACCCTTGATTTTTGGCCATTTTGATGGAAACATGCTCTCTGCCGCAAATGCCTTGATGACAACAACATTCTTTGCCACACTCGCCAAGCCCCCCAAGCAACCTTGTCGCATCGCGAGGGCCAATCTGTCTTAGCTCTACTCTCATTTTGAATTTCTCAGCAAGCGTCTTTACAAGTTCGCGAAAATCTACACGATTATCAGACGTAAAATTAATAATAATCTTGCTGTTATTTAATCCAGCTTCCACAGAAATTACCTTCATATCAAGTGACATGTCTCGAACTATTGCTTTTATATCTGGCAAAAGACGAGCAGCCTTTTCATCATTTTCAAAGGTGCGTTTAATTTCCTCTTCGGTTGCACAGCTTATAGCGTTCTTAAGCGGCTCTTCCAAGTTTGAGGCATCTATGTTTTCTACTTCGCGTGTAATGCGTACAAGTTCTTTCCCCTTTTCGGTATCTACGATTACATATTCACCTTTTTTAATATCTAAACCATTAGGACTAAAATAATAGTCATGACTTCCATGCAAAAATCTTGCACTAAAAACTTCTACTTGCATAAATATTTAACCTCCAAAATACCCAGTAACAAATTTTCAATTGCAAGTGTCATATTGACATTAAAAATTTTCTCTTTTTCCACTTTATTAATCAACCCTGCAATTTCACATAATGCTCTAACAGTGTAATCTCCACTTACACCTTTTAAATTATTTAAAAAGCCTTTAAGTCTAACAATTCCCTCTTGCCCACTTTTAATCTTTAACATATCCTCTATTATGAAAGCCATAAGCTGTAAAATTAGTGCAGTACAATCCTTATAGGAATTTAACTTTTTGGCGCAGGCCAAAACCTCATTGCTTTTTTTAAGTTTAGTAAATACACAAAGTACATCCTCGCACAGCTGCATAAAATTTTTCATTTTCGATAATGCCACAGCCTTTCCAATCTGTCCATCTGACACCTGTAACACTAGCGACGCTTCATCCTCTGACAGCTTAGGAAGTAGCGACATAATTTTATCTGCCTCAAGCCTGCCAAGTTCCACCTTATTGCATCTTGACCTTATTGTCGGCAGCACTAAGTTAACATTTGTACAAGTAATAATGATGTAGACATTGTTTGACGGCTCTTCTACAACCTTTAAAAGCTTATTTTGAGCGCTATCCATAGAATTGTCAATGGAGTTTATAATAAAAACTTTTTTATTTGCGAAAATCGGACGAATAAAACTCTCTTCTACCACTGCTTCGCTATCCGCAACCAAAAGCTTTTCTCCTTGTGGATAAGTTTTTACATCAGGGTGAGAATTTGACAACACTTTTTGCCCATTTTCAGCGGATTTATCATATCTGCCATCTAAAATAAGCATGGCAACCGCACGGGCAAAATGTTTCAAGTATTCATTATCTTTGTTAATAAGCAACAAAGCTTTAGGGAATGAATTTTTCTCCATTTCCTTAACTAACATTAAAAATTCTGGGGTGCTAGAAATAATATCTGTAAGCATGCCCCTATTTTAGCATGTTTTAACACAAAATCAAAATATTATAACGCAATTAAAAATTGCTAGCTGAAAAATATCTTGTTCCCCTCTTGAAATTGACATTCTAATATGCTATACTTAAAATATATAGGAGTAAATTATGGCAAAACCTACAATATTAAGAGAGAAAGTATACATACCAAGTGTAAGCGAATATGACGCAGCACGTAGAAAGTACTTAGCATTTATGGGAGCAAAGCTTTCAGAAAAGGCAAGAAATGATGGTGCAGGGGAAAACGATGATTACAAAGCTGGTTACTTCTTCTTGCGCTCGCCTCTTCTAGGCTTCTCCTGGTATGGTGCTAGGGTGGACATTGGTGGCACTGGTGCCAGGCGCGATTGGCACTATACTGACACTACTACCGCAGGCTTGCGTATCGCTTTTAACCTAATCTATAATCCGGAATGCGACCTCGTTAGAGGTTGCCGCAT